>CAYUEO010000001.1:0-28368 GCA_964443755.1 uncultured Gammaproteobacteria bacterium
TAGTACAATCATGGGGCACCCGTTATATGAAGTAGAATCTGGATCAATATTCTATGAGGGACGTGACATTACGCACTCTAAGCCTGAAGAGCGAGCTGCTTTGGGTATTTTTATGAGTTTTCAAGCACCACCTGAAGTAGCTGGAGTAGATTTTTATCCATTTTTATTTGAAGCTTATAAATCTTTGTGTATTGCTAGAAAAATTGAGCCAGATGATGTTTTTACCTTTAAACAAAGACTAGATGAACAATCAGCTAAGCTACAAGCAGACGGAGATTGGAGTAAGAGATATCTTAACAATGGTTTTTCTGGAGGAGAGAAGAAGAAGTCAGAAATGCTCCAGTTGGCCCTACTAAATCCAGATTTTGCAATATTTGATGAAATTGATTCTGGTTTAGATGTGGATGCCCTTAATATAGTGGGACGAGCGATTAAGGAGTTTTCTGACTCAGGTAAAAGCGCTCTAGTAGTTACGCATTATCAAAGAATTCTTAAGTTCATAAAAGCAAGCCAAGTGATTGTTCTAGTAAACGGTAAGATAGCGGTTGAGGGAGGCCCAGAACTAGCTAATCAATTGGAAGATCAGGGGTTTAATAATATTAACAGGTAAATATGCCAATGCCCCCAGAAGCTCTGAATAATGGTCGTAGTCAGACACATGAATCAATGTGGAATGATTATAATGCTTCAGGTTATATGTCTGGCACTAGAACTGGCGTTGATGCTGACCTAGTTCGTTTTATTTCCCAAGAAAAAAATGAACCAGATTGGATGTTAGCTACAAGGTTAGAGGCGCTAAAAATATATTTATCTTTACCTATGCCAGCTTGGGGGCCGGATTTAAGCGGCTTACAGTTAGATAAAATTACTTATTACGCTAAAGCCTTAGATAAGCAAGCGGAAAGCTGGGATGATGTGCCCGTTGATATTAGAAATACTTTTGATCGCCTTGGTATTCCGAAAGCTGAACAGGAAGTTTTGGCTGGTGTGGGAGCGCAGTATGAATCAACAGTAATCTATCATAGTTTACGTGAGGAATGTAAGGCGCAAGGAGTAATTTTTGAAGACTTTGATATTGCCGTTCAAGAGCATGGTGACTTGGTCAAGAAATATTTTATGACCGGCATTTCGCCTCACTTGCACAAGTTTGCGGCTCTGCACGGCGCAGTCTTTAGCGGCGGAACTTTTTTGTATATACCACGGGGAGCTAAAGTCGATATGCCACTTCAGGCTTATTTTCGGATGAACGCTAAAGGCATGGGGCAATTTGAACACACCCTTATTATAGTTGAGGAAGATGCTCAAGCCCATTATATAGAGGGATGCAGTGCGCCTCGTTATGGGGCAGATTCATTACATGCTGGAGCAGTAGAAATTTTTGTTGCAAAAAATTCACGATTTCGTTATAGCAGTGTAGAGAGCTGGAGTAAGGATGCTTATAATTTAAATACTAAAAGAGCTATTGTTAAAGAGGGAGGGCATATTGAATGGGTTGGAGGAAATTTTGGCAGTAATGTAACCATGCTTTATCCTTGTTCAGTTTTAGAAGGTCAAGGATCGAAAGCAGATCATTTAGGCGTAGCTTTTGCGGGTCAAGGACAAATACAAGATACAGGCGCTAAAGTAATCCACCTGGCTCCAGATACCAGTTCTAATATTGTTATGAAAAGTATTTCTAAAGAAGGTGGTCGGTCTATATATCGCGGACTAGTGGATATTGGACCAGGGGCTGAAAGGGCTGCCTCTAACACTCAGTGTGATGCTCTTATTTTAGATGAAAAATCAGCTTCAGATACTATTCCTCTTATTAAAGTAAAAAACCAGAGCGCTACTTTAGCTCACGAAGCTACGGCTGGGCGCTTGAATGAAAATGATATCTTCTATTTACAAAGCCGAGGTCTAAGTGAGGCTCAGGCTAGCGCGATGATTGTCAATGGTTTTATTGAACCGATTGTGAAAGAGTTGCCTATGGAGTATGCAGTGGAGATGAATAGAATGATAGAGTTAGAAATGGAAGGAAGTGTAGGATAAATTATTTATGGCAGAAATAATAGTACAAGCAAAAACTGAGCAGCTCACAATTTCTAACGGTGAGACGGTTTTTATTTTTGATAATTTAGCAGAAAATAAAGTTGCTAAATTAAAACTAGATATTGGTCAGGATTGTCGAGTAAAATATTTATTTTTATCTGCCGGAGAAAGCTTGGTAGAAGCAGAGCGTGATATTACTATTGGACCCCGAACTGTATTTGAAAGTTATCAAGCCTATTTAGGAACAACTAATCGCTTGATGAATTTTCATAATCATATAAACGAACAGGTAAATATTAATCAAAGAGCGATATTTTTTTTAAAAGATAAACAGTCCCTGCGAGTAAACGACATACACACTTTTTTACAGCCAAAATCAAGCGGTACTTTTCGAGCCGAAGGCCTACTTGATGATGCGGCACAAATTGAATATTATTCTCAAGTAAATATCAAGCCTGAGGCCCAATTAACTGATTGTCGGATTGATTTGAAGCTCAACCTTTTAGGTAAAGAGGCGCGGGGATTAATGCAACCTTCTTTATTTATAGCTGCTAATCAGGTTCAGGCTGGCCATGGGGCCAGTACCTTTAACTTAGATCAGGATCAGCTCTTTTATTTTAATGCCCGAGGCGTTACTGAAATTCAAGCCAAAATGTTGGCTGTTAAAGCGGCTTCAGATAGATTTATAAAGGCTATAGATCATAAACTAGGGCAAAAAACGATTCGTGATATAATAGACAATATATTATGATCAGACAGGATTTTCCAATTTTTAAAAAAAGATCCGGGAGTAAATCTCTCGTATATTTTGATAACGCCGCCAGTTTGCAAAAACCTCAGGCAGTAATCTCGGCAGTGACCAGTTTCTACCAAAATAGTTATGCTAATATACACCGAGCCTTGTACCCTTTAGCCGAGGAGGCGACAAATCTTTATGAAAATGCTCGGCAGGTGGTGGCATCTTTTATTTCAGCTGACAGTGAAGAGATTATTTTTACTAAAGGAGCGACCGAATCAATAAATTTGGTGGCTCGGAGTTGGGGTGAGAGTAATTTGCGCCGAGGAGATAGAGTGGTTATTAGTTGGGCGGAACACCATGCTAATATTGTGCCTTGGCTGCAGCTTAAAGAAAAAATTGGTATTCGTTTAGAATATATTGATTTAAGGTCCGATGGATCGATTGATATGAAATCCGCTCTGGTTAAATTAAGTTTGCCTAGAGTTAAACTAATGTCAGTTACTCAGGTTTCAAATGTTTTAGGGATTATTAACCCAGTAGATAAATTGATTAGCTTGGCCAAGTCTAAGCAGATCATAACTTTAGTAGATGCTAGCCAGTCAATTGGGCATTTCCCCATTGATGTTAAAAAACTAGCTTGCGATTTCTTAGTTTTTAGCGGACATAAATTAGGCGGACCAACGGGTATTGGTGTTCTTTACGGCCGAAAAAATATTTTAGATAAATTGCCGCCATTTTTAGGTGGCGGGGACATGATTGAATCTGTTCGTTATAACGGATATACCCCAGCTCAAGTGCCAAGAAAGTTTGAAGCCGGTACGCCGCCTATTTCAGGGGCGATTGGTTTAGCGGCTGCTTGTAAATATATTAACCATATTGGTTGGAAAAAAATTTCTAAAATAGAAAAGGAATTGACTGAAAAGTTTTTTGAGGGCTTAGTTTCTCATAGTTACATTCGTCTTTTGGGTAACAATAAAGATAAGTTGCCAATTTTTTCTTTGATAATTGATAATGTGCATCCCCATGATGCGGCTGATTGGTTAGGCCAAGAAGGAATAGCGCTGCGGGCTGGGTTTCATTGTGCTCAGCCGCTACACAAATATTATAATATTTCGGCCACTTTACGGGCTAGTTTATCTTTTTATAACTCAAAATCTGAAATAGATTATTTTTTCAAAAAGATAGCGGCGCTTCATAAATATTTTACTAAATAAATTATGGATATTTGGGCTGCTAATATAATGGATCATTATCGTCACCCTAGAAATACCGGCCAGATCAAGTCTCCGGATTTTAAAGCAGATGGCGCAAATACTTCTTGTGGTGATTTAATAAGTGTCAGTCTTAGTCTAGAAAATGAGCGTATTAGTAAGATAAGATTTATCTCTCAGGGCTGCGCAATTTCTCAGGCGGCTATGTCTATATTATCAGATGCTCTTATCGGTCACTCTATTAATGAGGTTGGGGCATATGGCTTAGATTTTGTAGAAAAAAATATTGGCATTAAGGTTAGCGACAGACGGCAAAACTGCGCTTTATTAGGCCTAAGGACGATTCAAAAGGCTATTAGTAATAAAATATGAGCGGTATTTTTAGTTTAAAATCAGATTTTTTACCAGCTGGCGATCAACCAGCGGCGATTAATAAGCTTCAATCCGGACTGAAGCAGGGTTTAAGATACCAAACTTTATTAGGAGTAACCGGTTCAGGAAAAACTTTTACGATTGCCAATATTATTAAAGATTTAGATGGTCCAGTTTTAATCATGGCTCCAAATAAAGTTTTAGCGGCTCAACTTTATCGTGAGTATAAAAATTTTTTTCCCGATAACGCTGTTCATTACTTTGTCTCTTATTATGATTATTATCAACCCGAGGCTTATCTACCTATTACTGATACATATATTGATAAAGAGGCCATGATTAATCAAGAAATTGATAGACTGCGCCACGGAGCAACCTCAGCTTTATCTACTAGACGTGATGTTATTGTAGTAGCGTCAGTATCTTGTATATATAATTTGGGTGTACCTAATACTTATCTTGAGGCACGGATGGTTCTAGAAAAAGGCAAGACTATGGTGAGGACTGATTTGATTAAGCAATTAGTCAATATGCAGTTTAAGAGAGCCACTGGTGATATCAAAAGAGGGGAGTTTCGGGTTCGGGGCGATGTATTTGAAATTAGACCAATGTCGGAAAATATTATTTATCGCTTAGAATTATCTGATCAAAAAATTACGGATTTGATGATGGTTGATAATGTTTCAAAAAATATTTTAGGTCACTTAGAGGAGATAGCGATTTTTCCGCCTAAACATTTTGTATCAACAGTCCCTCAAATTGAAGCAGCTATTAAAAATATTCAGGCGGAGTTACGCGATAGGTTGTCATACTTTCGTAAAGAAGGTTTGCTACTTGAAGCTGAGCGCTTGGAGCGTAGAACTCGCTATGATATAGAAATGTTACGTTCTTTGGGTTACTGTCATGGCATTGAAAACTACTCCCGACATTTAACCGGGAAGTTGGCCGGCGAGTCGCCTGATTCTTTATTAGCTTATTTCCCGTGGAAGGATGGCCGGCCTGATTTTTTAACCATTATTGATGAATCTCATATCGCCGTACCACAGGTGCGCGGGATGTATAATGGAGATCAAGCTCGTAAAAAAACTTTGGTGCAATATGGTTGGCGCTTGCCGTCTGCAATGGATAATCGTCCGCTTAAATTTAGTGAGTTTGAGAAACGAATTGGACAAGTTATATTTACCACGGCCACCCCAGCTGAGTTCGAGACTAAAAATTCTGAGCAAGTAGTAGAACAGGTTATTAGACCAACCGGATTAGTTGATCCAGAGATTGAAATTAGACCAGTGTTTGATAAGCAAAAAAATTATAGTCAGATTAACGATGTCATGGCTGAAGTTAAAGTAATCGCTGCTTTAGGACAGCGAGCTATTGTTAATACTTTAACTAAAAAGCAAGCTGAGGATTTACATGCTTTTCTAACCGAACAAGGATTTAAAAGTAATTATCTTCATTCCGATGTTAAGACGTTTGCCAGAACTGAAATCTTAATGAATTTTAGAGAAGGGAAGTTCGATGTATTAATTGGGGTTAATCTTTTGCGAGAGGGCCTGGATTTACCCGAAGTGACCTTAGTGGCAATCTTGGATGCTGATCGGGAGGGTTTCTTGCGTAGTCAGACATCACTTATGCAAACGATGGGCCGGGCAGCGCGAAATGTGAGCGGTAGAATAATCTTATATGCCGATCATGAAACTGACTCTATGCGTAAAGCTATTAAAGAAGCTGAGCGTCGTCGTACAAAACAATTAGCTTATAATAAAAAGCACAACATTGTGCCTCAGACAATATTTAAAAAAATCGAGGACTTTCTTGATGCCACTCAAGAATAAAAAATAATATGTATACAGAATTTGAAGCTACATTTGCAAACGTCAGTCAAGCTGAAGCTAGAAAGCGCTTGGTTAAAGCTGGGGCAAAACTAGTGAAGCCTGAGTTTCTTATGAAAAGAATAACTTTTAATTTGCCGGTTGGAAATGAATTATCAGGCGGATGGTTGCGTGTTAGAGATGAAGGCGATCAAATAACTATGAGCTTAAAAATAATTGACGGAAAAAATATTACAGACCAAAGAGAAATATGTCTGAAAGTAGACGATTTTAATCAAGCGGTTGAACTATTAGAGTTTATGGGAGCGCGCCGAAAAGCCTATCAAGAAAGTCGACGTGAAATTTGGCATTTGAATAATGTGGAAATATGTCTGGATGAGTGGCCATATCTTGAGCCGTTTGTAGAGGTTGAGGGTCAAGGTGAGGCGGAAGTTAAGGATGTGAGTCAAAAATTAGGCTTTGATTATAATCAGGCGCAGTTCGGTGCAGTTAGCTTATTATATAATAAAAAGTATAGCTTGTCAGAGGATGAAATAAATAATAATATAGCACGAATTACCTTTGATGAGCCAAATCCTTTCAGGCAGCGATAATTTTATGGCAAATAATAATCGTAATAAAATTATCATTCGCGGAGCGCGGATGCATAATTTGAAAAATATAAATTTAGAGATTCCGCATAACCAGTTAACGGTCATTACTGGTGTTTCAGGTAGCGGCAAGTCTTCCTTAGCTTTTGACACCATCTTTGCTGAAGGTCAACGTCAATATGTTGAATCCCTCTCGCCATATATGCGTCAATTTCTGGGCCAGAAAAAACCAGCTGATGTTGATGAGATAATTGGTTTAGCGCCGGCTATTTCTATTGACCAAAAGGCTTTATCTCACAATCCTCGCTCGACAGTTGGTACTCTGACAGACATATACGACTATCTTAGAGTTCTTTATGCTCGAGTTGGGGAAGTTTTTTGTCCTTTATGTGGCACTAAAATACAGAAACTGACCGTTGAAGAAATGGTAGACATTATTATTAATCGTGGTAAAGAATTTGGTGATGAGTACGTCACGATTTTATCACCTCTAGTTCGTGGTCGCAAAGGGGAGTATTATCAACTGCTATATAATTTTCTGTCTTTAGGTTATTCCGAGGCTAGAATAGATGGTAAAATTCATTCTTTGCGTGAACAGGTTAAACTTGAACCTAAAAAACAGCATGACATTGAATTAGTAATTGATAAAATACTTTTAAGCGATGATTCTAGACTTTTTGAGGCAGTTGAGAATTCTTTAGAATATAGCAAGGGGTTACTTATCGCTCAGTTTTCCAAACAAGAATTTTTATTATCAGCTAATTGGACTTGTCCTAATGATGGCTTTTCTTTTCCTGAAGTTGAGCCCCGTTTATTTTCGTTTAACTCGCCTCATGGGGCTTGTTCGGAATGCTCCGGATTAGGACGTAAAGATTTCTTCTCACATGAAATTTGCCCGGCTTGCCGAGGTCAGCGTCTGCGCCCAGAAGCTTTATCAGTTCGGGTATCTAATAAAAGCATCGCTGAGGTAACGTCTTTACCACTGACTAAGACTTTAGACTTCTTTAATAAATATTACGAGCAGATGACTAAGAGGGATCTGACTATAGCTGAGAATGTGATTGTCCAGATTATTAGTAGACTAGAATTTTTATTGAAGGTCGGCCTTAACTATTTATCTTTAGATAGGGAAGCACACACTCTTTCTGGCGGCGAAGCTCAACGTATTCGTTTATCTTCTCAAATAGGTTCTCATTTATCACGAACTCTTTATGTTCTTGATGAGCCTACTATTGGTTTACACGAAAGGGATACGGAGCGCTTAATAGAAACTCTTAAGAAGTTACGTGATAAAGACAATACAGTTGTGATAGTAGAGCATGATGAGCGCACTATTATTGAATCGGATTATTTAGTAGATTTGGGCCCCTTGGCTGGTGTACATGGCGGAGAGGTGATGGCCGCTGGGGAAACTAAAGAGCTTCTAAAATCTAAAAAGAAAGAGACGACCACTAAATCCATGACTCTTCAGTATTTAAAAGGGGAGAGAAAAATTCAAATACCTAATAAGCGTCGCGAGCAAAATCATGGCGCCCTTAAGATAGTTGGGGCTCGAGCTAACAATTTAAAGAATATAAAATTAGAGATTCCTTTGGGTAGGTTAGTGGGAATTAGCGGTGTATCTGGTAGCGGTAAATCGTCCTTACTTTACGATATAATTTATCGCAATATTACTAAGATTAAAAACCGGCCGGGCCAAGCTAAATTGGAAGATGTTAAAGAAATTAAGGGGGTAGAATATATTAATAGAGTAGTAGTAATTGATCAGTCACCGATTGGTCGGACGCCACGGTCTAATCCGGCTACATATACCGGTATTTTCACGCCAATTAGAGATTTTTTTGCTTCTTTACCAGAAGCTAGGGAAAGAGGGTATACAATATCAAGATTCTCATTTAATCGTCCTGGTGGGCGTTGTGAAGCCTGTCAGGGAGCCGGTGCTAACTTGATCGAGATGCATTTTCTCCCACCAGTTTTGGTTGAGTGTGAAGTTTGTCGCGGTAAACGTTTTAATCGTGAAACCTTACAGGTTAAGTATAAGGGCAAGAACATTGCTGACATATTGGATCTCACCATTGATGAAGCTATCGATCATTTTCAGGGTAACTATTACATAACTGATAAGCTCTTAGTGTTACAATCGGTTGGTTTAGGGTATATCAAGATTGGTCAAAGCGCCACTACTTTGTCTGGAGGTGAGGCGCAGCGCGTTAAGATTGCTAAAGAATTAACTCACACTCTAGGGAAGCGAACCTTGTATCTTTTAGATGAGCCGACCACTGGGCTGCACTATTATGATATTGATATGTTGTTAGGAGTTTTAAATAAGCTGGTTGAAAAAGGGAATTCCGTGTTTGTGATTGAACATAATATGCATATGCTAAAATCCATGGACTATATTATTGATCTTGGCCCAGATGGTGGAGACGATGGTGGTAGATTAGTGGCGGCTGGCGCACCGGAAGATATAGTTAGAGAACCAAATAGCGTAACCGGAAGTTATTTAAAGCCTTTTTTAAAGAAATAAAGTTCTAGCTCTTAAATAGGAATGAATAGCAAGCTGAAGGAAAAAATAAAGGATGTGCCACGCCTATCCGGCGTTTATTTTTGGCTTGATAAGTGTGGTCAAATTCTTTATGTTGGACGCGCTACTAATCTAAGAGCTAGATTAAGTCAGTATCTTCAGAAAGACAGGGAAAGGCGAATCGCTGAGATGGTGGCTCTAGCAGATGATATTCGATATGAAGTAACCGATACTGTTTTAGAGGCAATAATTCTTGAGGCCCAAAAAATTAAAGAGCATTGGCCAAAATATAATGTTGTAGACAGAGATGATCGTTCTTTTATTTACTTAGTGATCCCTAAAACTGATTATCCTAAGCCAGTAATTATTCGGGGCAAAGATTTGAAAAGATTTCCTCCATCTAAAGCTCAAGTCTTTGGACCTTATCAAAGCTTTTATTTACTTCGTATTGCCTTACGTTTAATTAGAAAGATTTTTCCTTATTCTACTTGTACTCCTAAGAGTGGTAAGGCCTGCTTTGATTATCAAATCGGTTTATGTCCAGGTATATGTCTAGATTTAATTACTGCTAAAGAGTATCAAAAAAATATTAAAAATATTTGCTTGCTTTTATTAGGAGATAGTCAACGCTTAGCTAAAAAATTAGCCAAGGAGAATCCCGCTCAGCTTAAAGCTTTGAAGCAAATTCAAGACGTTGCGCTACTCAGTAAAGAATCTAATTTGGGTGAAAAGATTGTTAATCGTCTGGAAGGTTATGATATATCCCATCATCAGGGGAAAGAAAGTTATGGGGCTATGGTCGTTTTTGAAGGCGGAGAGCCAGCTAGAGATGAATATCGTTTATTTAAAATTAAAGATGCTCCGCCTGGAGATGACGAGAGAGCACTGGCTGAAGTTTTACTGCGCCGCTTTAAACATTTAGAATGGCCGCGTCCAGATTTAGTTATGATAGATGGCGGCACGCCTCAGATTTCTTTTCTAGCGCGTTTTCTCACAGAAAATAATATCAACATACCAATAGTCGGCATATCCAAGTTGGGAGGAGATAAGCTTATTTATAGAGCTCAAACTGCCAAATCTTGGCGCGAACTATCAGAAAATATTAAACCAACTCTGCTAAAGTTACGTGACGAGGCGCATCGTTTTGCAAATTTTGGTAGAAAAAGAGGAGGCTCAGGGTTAATGCGCGGCTCTATTAAGCCGGTGCCACTGACTAACAAAAATAAAAAACCGCCGCTCAATTATATTTAATTGAAACGGCGGGTACTACTTTATCGAGGGGACGATAAATTTTAACTTAATTTTAATCTAAACCGGAATATATTTGTTTTTCAAATATATTAGGCTCAGATACTGTGTTAAGCCGGAAACGTTGTTGACTATATCAATTAAATCATAAGCGCCAGCTTTGATAAATTCAGACGCTTTACTTGCCCCTGAACATACTCCCACAAATTCTATTCCAGGCTGACCCTTTACAGCAGCTAAGTCGTATTCCACTGTATCACCAAAATAAGTTATTTGATTAGGATTAATACCTAAATGATTTGCCCAATTAAGCAAGGGCACGAAAACTCTAGGATCTGGCTTGTGATAGGTGGAGTCATCGTAAGTTTGAATGAAATCAAAAATATTCAATTCAAAATTAAGTATTTGTCTTAATTTCAAAAAACTTTTTTTACTCCGGCTTGTAATGATTGCTAAGTGAGACTGTTTTTTCAGCTCTCTTAGTACTTGAGGCAGATCGTTGCATAAATTTAGATGCCGATCATCTAGATTGTGTTCTAATTCTATAAACTCCTGCGCTCTATCTGGAGCTCCAACAGAGTGACAGATAATCTGCGCTATTTCGACAAATGGTTTTCCCCATAATTTCCGAACTATTTCTGGATCTACACTATTTAAACCCATTAGAGACAGAATCTCTTGGACTTTAAACTGGCCAGGAATGGTAGTTGGTATTAAAGTACCATCTAAATCAAAACATTTTATGGTTTTCTTGTTCACTTGTACCTCTATTTTTTTAAAGAAAGTTTATTTATAGTTAGTATTTAATCATAAATAGAGATTTTGTCAAGACTATTGACAAAGCTAGATATTGTGCTAGTATAGGTAGTAATTGAATATAACCATAGACAGCCAGCAGGCCGAACTTTATGATCGGCTGTAAGACTCGCCGAGGTAAATCTGCTATTTGAGCATCTTTTCTGTCTGTGGTAACACAGATTTTTTTATTAAGTAGGGATTTAAAAAACATTATGCCGAAAAACAAATCACAAAAAAATGAAATTTTTCGCAACTTAATTGATAAGGTTTCGAAAGCAAAGTCATTGATTTTTGTAGGTTATGATGCCTTAGGTGTTAAGGATAACGAGGCTTTGCGCCTTAAGTTAAAGTCGGAAAACAGTGAGTATTATGTTCCTAAGAAGACCTTGATGAACATGGCTCTTAAGGAAAATAAAATTGAGGCCAATATTAAGGACTATGCCGGTAAAGTGGCAGCCGTGTTCTCCTATGAAGATGAGGTGGCTTCGGCTAAAATTTTAGGAGCATTTCGTAAAGATAAGGAAAAGGAAAATAAAATTACCTTTCTAGGGGGGATATTAGATGGACGTCTTTTATCTAAAGAAGATGTAGAAGCTCTTTCGTTGCTTCCAAGTAAACCAGAGCTTTATGCTAAGATGGTTGGTTCAATAAATGCTCCAATTTCTGGATTTGTTAATGTGTTAGCTGGTAACCTTCGTGGTCTGGTTGGAGTTCTCAAAGCTATAGAGTCAAAGAAATAATTTTTAAATAATAAATTTATTAATAACGCAGGTTGTTCGTTAATATGACGGATGACAGCAAATAAAACTATGGAAGAGAATAAAGTTGAAGTACCGGCTAAGTTCGAGAAACTGGTTGGTGAGATTGAAAAGATGAGTGTGTTAGACTTAGCTGAGTTAGTTAAGGTGCTTGAGGAAAAGTTTGGTGTTAGCGCCTCTGCTCCAGCCATGATGATGGCTCCAGCAGCTGGTGGCGCCGCTCCTGTCGAAGAGAAAGATAGCTTTGATGTAGAAATTACCGAAGGTGGTGCTAGTAAGATCAATGTTATCAAGGCCGTCCGTGAATTAACTGAGATGGGTCTTAAGGAAGCTAAGGATTTAGTTGATGCCGCTCCTAAGGTTTTGAAGGAAGGTGTTAAGAAAGAGGAAGCTGAGGCTATGAAGAAGAAGTTAGAAGAAGCCGGAGCTAAGGTAACTTTAAAGTAAATAAACGTCAACAAAAAAGACCGCTTTACAGCGGTCTTTTTTTATTTTAGCACTTGATGTGATAAGTATTAATTAATTTCTACTTCATATACCAGACTGCTATTAAGAAAATATGCTTTATTATTTGCCTCGTCAACCGTAAAGTCGCTCGGGTTAGATAAAGCTTCTACTTGATATTGTTGCAACAGGCTACCGTTTGCTTTGTCTAGAACAGCTAGGCGTTTTGAGGGAGCATCAAATAAATATATTTTTTTATCTCCCACAATAAATTTATTAGCCTCACTCATCTCCGGGGCTAGAGGGGTTGAACCATACTCTAACGGCTTATTAAGTCTAAATTTCATCACTCGTCCATTCTGATTTAGTATATATATATCACCATCAACAAATAGATCGGCAGCTAAACTTAAGTCAACAGATTGTCCTAGCCAATCAGTTTTAGCGCCAAAATTTCCACCCCCAGAAGAGTATCTAAATATCTGGTTATTCTGTTTGTTAATGGTGTATAGATTATTATTATTTTGATAGATACTGAAGCCTGTAAATTCGTGATTGGGAGGTTGACTGAAAGATCTGATAGTTGATTTTTTTGTATTGGTATTAAATTGTATAACTCGATCGTTATCCCAGAAATAAATTAAATTTCCTACTGAATATGGCAAACTAAGATTATCAGCGCCATCTATAGTAGTTTTAACCGTATCGCTTGAGTTAGGTTTTATTTCGTAAACTACATTTTTAGAAGTAGCTGTGAGTTTGCCGTCTGCGAACACGAGATTTTGGACATCTAGACCGTTTAAATCGTTGACCATTGTTGCCTGGTCAATTTTTTTAATCTTATAAATCTTATTTTGACTTTCTGAAAACTGGTTAGATAGTCTATCAAATTCTTTATTTTGCTCGTCTGTGTCTCGAGGAAGAGCTTCTATTATTTTCATTGCCTCTGAAATTGTTCTATTAGCAGCTGCTTGATCATTATAGAGAAGGTATGAATCAATTTGGCCTTCCATTTCTTCAAGTTGGGCTATCTGCCGTCTGAACTGTTCATCAAGAGCAGCTTGTTCCGTATTCCATGAAATATAATAAGTGCTGGCCACAAAAAGAACGATTACTGTTCCAAGTATGCCAAATAAAATTTTATTTTTTTTATTTAGATTAAGTAGCCATGATTTTAAACTTTTTAAGATTAAAGACCAACGCCTTGGATCAAGCCAGTTAATTAGACTGGCGATAAATTTATTAAAAGAAGAAAGGAGCCAGCTGCTTTTTTTCTTGAAAAACATCTTATCCTTAATCAGGAAAGAATCTTGGCGTATTTCTTTTAAACTGTTAATTTTTCCTAGATCTGTCGGTAAATTATTATCTTGATTAGATTTAGTATTTGTATTTTCCGATTTATTTTTATAGATAACTTTTTTTCCTGTAGCAGGGGCGGAGGGAATTAGCCAGTCGGAGATGATTTGTTTGGCTTGAGTAAATAACTTTGGTAGGTTAATTAGTCCAGCCGGGGACAGAATTTGCTCAGTTTTTTGTTCAGTATAGTTTAGAGAGGAGATTGAATTATGAGCAGAAGATGGGTCGTCTTCAAGATCACCTCGACCCTCTATTTGAGTTAATCCGGTAGTATTTTTGATGATTATTCCCAAAAAGGGAACGTAAGTATTGATTTTAGATAAGACATTTTTAATCTGCTCCGCAGCAGTCATCGGAGGCAATTTAGTTACTATACTAATCATTTCTGGCCCCGATAAATATTCTGGCAGTGCCTCGCTAGTAAAAACAAAATAAGAAGCTGTTGGTACTTCGCCGCTAATAACGGATGAAAATAATTGAGGAGTTTTTGCGACAGCGTTTTCTTGATTAATTTCCGGTGCCTCAGAAGCGTTGGCTTCGACGTTAATTAGCTCGTAATTTTCACCATGTCGGTACACAAGTAAAGCGCGATTACGTCCAAAATTTGAAAAAAATAATTTATTATCGCAAACGACACCAAGAGTTATACTGGTTGCCTCTGGATTAATACGTATTTTTTCTGCAGCTAGAAAGTCTAGTAAATTTTTATTTGTTTTAGCAACAGCAGCCTCAAAGATGTTTTCTAGCTTTAAACCCTCTATCTTATCTCGGAAAAGTATTTTTTCATCATTATAGTAATTATCAGTGAGAGCTAATATTAAAAAATCAAAGATTTTACGACCTTCAGACTTTTTACCGCCAATTTCAGCGAGAATAAAAATTTTACCAGCTAGATTTTCTTTAACTGAATCTGGTTGGGCCACGAAAACATCACTCAAGCCGGTAGCCTTAGCAGAGTTTAGAATGATTGAGGCGATTTTATAATGCATAGTTTGAATAGAAAAACACCGGAGTCTTCAGAACTGAATTTTGCTAAATTTACTATATTTTAGAAGAAAAATTAGCTATTTTTTGTTTGACTGTTTCTTATGAATATTATACTATAAATATTAAATAAATGAAATACTGGTCTTAGGCCAGGTTTTGTTAATAAACCTCAAGGCTTATGTTAAATACGCTGTTTGGTTCAGTATCTCGAGTAAAAATATTAAATACTTTACTGCTTAATCCTGAAAAGGAATTTTTAGTCAACTCTCTGGTTCAAGACCTAAAAATAACCGCTAGCTCCGCTAGGCATGAGCTAGTTTCTTTGGTTTCTATAGGCCTGGTTTTAGAGTCAAAAAGGAGTGAGGGTAAGGGAGTAGATAAAAAGTATTACAGAATTTCTATTGACTATATTTTATATCCAGAAATTAAGGCTTTGTTTACAAAAGCTCAGATTTTATTTGCCCATAAGTTTGTTGAAGACCTCAAAAAGATCTGCCAACCTAAGCTACTAGCTTTAACTGGTTTGTTTACTAATAATTCTGATGCTCAAACAGATATTTTATTAGTTGGTTCAGTGCGTCGACCGGCTTTTTTAAAAATTTTGTCTGAATTAGAAAAAGAGATAGGTCGAGAAATAAATTTTACAATATTTAATGAGGCAGAGTTTAGGTATCGTCAGGAGGTTATGGATATTTTTTTATATAATATTATTGAGGGAAAAACTTTAATTTTAATCAATAATATCAATCCGGATCAAAAATTATGATCATAGCCAAGAAGAAATTATTATCTACGGCTGGTCGGATATTTAAATTTTTATTTTTAGGCTTTATCGCTTTTATATTATTAGTAGCTATTCTTTTAGCTACTGCTATTGATAATCTAAAAGGAGCGGCGGAGTTTGGTGTAGCTGGAAAAAAAAATTTAGATTCTGTCACTATATTAATACAAGATAAAAATTGGGAATTAGCTACCCGTAACGCTGTTCTAGCTCAAGACAATTTTAACGCCGCTTTGAGTCAAATTTATCAGGCTCGAGATAATAATGTTATTAAATATTTTTTTCCTGTCAAAAGACAGATTGATGATTTAGAATATTTACTTAAAACAGGAGAGATTTTGTCTCGTTCAGTTAAAAGCGGCATCCCGTTAGTTCAGGGGTTGGATAGCATCCGATCCGGTCAAGCCGGAAAAAATTTTTCCGATTTATCGGCATCACAAAAAGCTCAGTTTATTCGTTATATTTTTGAGTCTGAGCCGGAGTTGAGGGGACTGCGAGCAAATATTGAGCTATCTATATTAAATCTAGAAAAAATTAATCGTCTAGGTATTTTGTGGCCAGTTTATCGTGATATTAGTGATTTAAAAATTCAATTAACCCAAGCCTCAGATCTCTTTAAAAAAAGCTCTCCCTTAATTAAGTTGTTGCCAGCTTTAAGTGGCTACCCGCAAGCTAGTCGATTTCTAATTGTTATGCAAAACAATGATGAACTTCGCCCTTCGGGTGGGTTTATTGGTGTTTACGGCTTGATGGAGGTCAAGGATGCTGAAATTAAGACTTTAGAAACTGATGATAGTTATCATATCGACATGCCAGCTTCTATTACTGATCGTTGGCAATTAGCTCCCCCGGAAACTCTAGCTAAGTATTTAGCGGTTGAAAAATGGTATTTGCGCGATGCTAATTGGTTTCCGGATTGGCCACAATCAGCTTTAAATATTGAAAAAATTTATAATGGGGTAATTGGGGCAACTGGTAGACCCGCCCAGCCATTTACTGGCATAGCAGCTATTAACCCTAATTTTGTAGCTAATCTGATTGACTTAGTTGGCCCGATAACTGTTCGCGGCGAAACATATACGGCTGACAATTTTCAGCCCTTACTGCAATATAATGTTGAGATAGCTTACCGCGAACAAGATATTTCTCAGTGGGATCGTAAAGATGTGGTTGATGAATTACTAGCCGAGCTTAAGAAGCGCTTGTTTGAACTACCATCCGGTAAATGGAATAGGTTAATTACAATTTTAGATCAAGCGGTTGAAAAGAGGGACATCCAGTTATATTTTAATAACCAGAACTGGCAGCAATACGCTAAAGAGTTAGATATATCAGGTGAGGTTAAAAGTCCTGAAAGTGATTATGTGATGGTGGTTGACGCTAATTTAGCGGCCTTTAAAAGTGATGCCGTAGTTAAAAAAACTATTAATTATGAAGTAAACGAAGGTCAGGTTGGCCTTGAAGCTTTAATTAAACTTAACTATAAACATGAAGGAGGCTTTGATTGGCGTACTACTCGTTATCGCAGCTATACTCGAATATACGCGCCTCTGGGTAGTAAATTAATTTCTATATCTGGCATTGAAGAGGATGTTGAGAATCGTAACGTTAGCGATGATACGGTGCTTAATAAAACTGTGTTTGGCTTCTTCTTTAATGTTGAACCAGGATCGTCACGCGAGATTACTTTAAAGTATCGCTTGCCAGACTATATTTATAAGCAGTGGCAAGAAGGAGATTATACGCTACTAGCTCAAAAACAATCCGGCCGGAGAACTGAAAGTTTACGAGTCGGTTTTTATCCCGAGAAAGGCAAATCAGGGGAATGGAGTACGGATTTTAATACAGATAAAAATTTTTGGTTTAAAGGTGGATCTCGTTAAAGAAGATTGGTATAAAAAAATCAGCTTACAATTAACTATACTAAACTATATGAAAGGATTTAATAGTAATATTGAGCAAGCAACTTTAGAAAATAATTATTTTCGTAAAGTTCTATATTCAGCTAAGCATAGTCAACTAGTCTTGATGTCACTTAAGCCTGGTGAAGATATTGGTTTAGAGGTTCATACTGAGAATGATCAATTCTTTCGCTTCGAAAAAGGGCAAGGTAAATGTATTATTGACAACAACGAATATTTGGTTGAGGATGGTTCCGCGATTGTTGTTCCAGCTGGAGCTAGTCATAATATTATCAATACATCTCAAACTAGTGATTTAAAATTGTATACTATATATTCACCGGCTCATCATAAAGATCAAATTCTTAGAGCCACTAAAGAAGAAGCTGAAGCTAATGACGCGGAATTTGACGGTCAAACAACTGAATAGTTTATGAAGCAAACTAATAAGTTTTATCTAGCTTCTTTTTTGAAGAATCAGATATACTTTGTGCCAATTATTGTTTTGTTTTTTCAAGATCTGGGTTTAAGTTATAGCCAGATCTTTTGGGTTTTTACCATTGGCGCCGCTTTTTCTTTTATCATTGAAATTCCCACTGGAGTAATTGCGGATCTTTATGGTAACCGAAAAAGTATTATAGTTTCTAAATTTTTGATATTTGTTAGTTTTATATTGTTTGCTTTATCAGGTGGCTTTATTGGTTTACTTATAGCTAATTTAATTTATGAATTAGGCAAAAGTTTTCGCTCGGGGACTGAAACAGCTTATGTTTATAATTATTTATCAGAAACACCCGGCGCGCCATCTTATACTAAAATAAAAATTAATCAGAAATTTTATGCCCGCCTATCTGAGAGCTTAGCGGCTTTATTTGGTGGTTTTGTAGCTTACAAATTAGGTTTTAGTATGGTCTTTTATATTGCGGCTATACCAGCTTTGATTAATTTTTTACAAACACTTAGTTGGGAGAAGTTAAATATAGAGAAGGGAGCCGTAACAAAAAAATTCATTTGGCAAGATAACTTGGCCTTTACTAGAAACTCTTTTAAAGAATTGCGGCAAAATAAGGTAGTTGTCAGAATTATTTTAAATATTAGTTTGTTCTCAGCCTCTTTTGCTGCTTTAGATAAGTTTATTCAGCCCTATATGAAAAACTCTGGCATTGAACTGCAATATTTTGGAGCTATATACGCCGGGTCTTTAATTTTGGTAGCTTTTTTAGTTAAATTTGCTGCTAAATTGGAAGATAAGATTGGTGGACAAAAAATTATGAATTATTCTAGTTTTGCGGCCTTAATCCCTCTGCTTATATTAGGGTTTGGAACTGGGGCTGCTTGGACCGTCGCTTTATTTTTTATTGTGTTAATAATTGATAATTTACGTTCTCCGGTAGCAAATAATTTGTTTCACGAGCAAGTGTCTTCGGAAAATAGAGCGACTATGGGGTCAATTTTGGAATTAGTATCTTCAGTTAATAAGCTTTGGATATTACCAATAGTCGGTTATATGGCTGATATATATTCAATAAAAACAGCCATCCTGTTAATTGCTGCGATAATTTTGTTTAATGCTAGTTTTGTTTGGGTTATAAAGAGAGATAGGCCTCTTTTAGTTGACAAAATTTAATGTTTGTTATACTATAATTTATTACTTTGTTATTTAAAAACTAAAAAAAGGAGTTAGGAAATGTTAAAGTGGATATATTTTTTCCTCATTGTAACTACGACTATGTTTGGTCAAATTAAAACATTCTCTTACTGGACCGTTCCGACTATGGACATGGATCAAGCTAAGAAATTAGCTAAGTTTTCTATAGTTATTGCGGACCTGGATAATGCGAGTAATAATTTAGAGGTTCTTATAGAATTAAAAAGATTAAATCCATCTTTAAAGCTAATTTGTTACAGTAATCCGATGGAAATTTTTGAACCTTTAGTGGCTAATCGTCCCATCCAAAATGCTTGGAGTAAAGAGATTAAATCTCTATATCCAGACTGGCTATTAAAAACCAGGAGTGGAGCGTCAGCTGTGTTTTTTGATGGGATGAGAATGTTAAATTTATCCAGTAATTGCACAATCATTAATGGCGAAACTTATGGAGAGTGGATGGCTAAACTATTAGTTGATAAGGTTTTTTCAATCACCGATAGTAGCGGCAAAATGATTTGGGATGGATATTTTATGGATAATTGCTCACCAACCCAGTTCTGGGTTTCTCCTCAAGATCTGATTGATGTAGGAGAAAGGTTTCCCGAAATGATTGATAAATCATGGTCAGATGGAGTTTATAACTTTTTATCAATTATTCGTAGAGCTATGGGTCCAGATTTTATCATGGTCGGTAATAAAGGAGTTACTGATTATCGAGACATTCTTGACGGAAGAATGTTCGAGTGGTTCCCAAATGATTATTTAGGAGCTAAGCTCGACGGCGGTTGGTGGCAATCTATGGCCAACGCTGCTCAGACTGGTCCTTATACATTTTTTCTTCTATCTCCTCAAAATATAGAATTTGGCATATTAAGTGCTCAACTTTTAGATAATGTTTATGTAGGTGTAGGCAACAATAGCTTGCGCTACTATAAACAGTTTGAGGCAGACTTGGGAGAATTAAATAAAATTCAAATCATCGGCAAATTCTCTGAAAAAAGTATTTTGATTACGCCTAAAAAAAAGGCGGCTGAGGTAGTGGATAAGTAACACGAAAGGGGTTGGTAGCAATACTAACCCTTTTTTATTTACTTTATATGATGTATTATATAGAATATGGAGCTAATTTTAACTGTTTTTGTCTTAATTGCGGCCTTGGGTTTATTTGTTTTTTGGCCCCTTTTAAGCCTTGTAGCACTATCGTTTAGCCTGCCTTTTATAGGTTGGTCCTTTTATTTTGGAAGTCTGGAGTTGCCGCTAGTTGATTTAGTTGGCCTTTTAGCTCTTATGTCTTTCTTTTTACGTAGCTTTTTCGAAGTTATATTGAAAAAAAGTAGCTTTAAATCTTGGCGCTGGCCACTACTTTTCCCATTTGGAGTGTTTATAAGTTTTAGCTTAGTTTCATCTATTTTTTCATCAGATCCCGTTTATTCATTATGGTATGTTATGCGTTGGCCATTTTTTATGTATCTGGCTTATATATTTTTACCTTATAACTTAATTAAAAATGCGCGCGACCTTAAGTTAGCGGCCATAGCGCTGGTCACTAGCGCTGGATTAGTAGTATTTAATGGTTATCTTTCTCTGTGGGGTCAGGATTTGCAGGATAGTTTTTATCGTATAAATTCAGTGTCATGGTGGGGTGTTTATCCCTTTGGCAATAACCACAATTTAATTGCTGAATTGTTGAATGTAGGAGCTTTTTTTGTTCTAATGCTCCGGGCTCTTGCAAAAAAGGAAACCGAACGTCGCTTGTGGGATGTAACCTTTATTATCTTTTGTCTAGGAATCATTTTAACTTTTTCACGGGCTGGTTGGATTACTCTAGCTTTCCAAATATTAGTATATGCTTGGATTAATATTCGTACTTCTAAAGATAATATCTCTAAACTATTCTTAGGCGCTATCGGGGTGATATTTTTATTGATGCCGTTTATTTGGCGTATGAATAATCTACAAGTTGATAATGTGAGCTCTACTGAAAACCGCTGGTTGTTGACTGAAATAGCCTGGCAAGCTTTTGTAGATCGTCCTATTTTAGGTCAAGGTAGCGGACAGTTTATAAATTTAGTATCGAGTAACTTACGTTTTACAGCCAAGTATGGGCAAGCTATAGACTCTCACGGCTCTTTGCAAAAAATCATTGCAGAAAACGGCGCCTTAGGTTTGATGGCTTGGTTGTTTATAATGATAGCTTTAATACAGTTAGCAGCCCGATCTCTGAAGCATTATCCTAGTAGTCGTCATTGGTTACTGCCGCTTATTTTAGCGTCAGCGGGAGGATTATTTTTTCAATTCTTTAACACATCTTATTATAAAGCTAAGGTTTGGTTACCAATTGCTCTGGGTTTAGCAGCGATCCGCTTACTTGAAGAAAAAAAACGTAATCATGTTTCTCATGAAAAATAAGCTTAAAATATTATACATTTCTCCGACTCTTGATCAGGGTGGTGCTGAGCGTTTTATGACTGATCTAGTAGTTAATCTAGATCGGGCAGAGTTTTCTCATTATTTATTATTATTTAAGAGAGGAGGTATTTGGGTTTCTGAGCTAGAAGCAAAAAATATACCGGTAAAAATTTTAACTAAAAGATGGCTTTTTGATGTAATAAATTTTTGGCAGATTTATAAGTTTATTCGTGATTTAGATCCAGATATAGTCCATACTCAACTAGGGGGAGATATTTATGGGCGATTAGCAGCACGGCTAGTGGGAGTAAAAACAATTATCTCCACAGAACAAAATGTTAATCCCGACGAGACTTGGTTGATTAATTTATTAAAAAGGTGGACCTCTAAATATTCTCAGATAACTGTCGCGATTACCGAGGCTGTTAGACAGGACGCGATTAAACGTTATGGGCTTGATGTGGATAAGACAGTAGTTATTCCTAATGGTCTGGATATTAAAAAGTTCGCTCAGCCTAGCAATAATAATTTTCGAACTGAAGCGGGGCTAACTTTTGGCACAATTGGTCGCTTGAGTGAACAAAAGGGGCACTCTTATTTAGTTGAGGCTATGTCATTAGCGCAAGTATCTGCTAAATGTTTGATCGCAGGAACTGGAGATTTAAAAAATAAATTAGACAGCCAAATTACTGCTCTTAATTTAAATAATAAAATCAAGCTAGTCGGACCGATTAGTGATGTACCAGCCTTTTTATCTAACTTAGATGCTTTTATTTTTCCCTCTGTCTGGGAGGGACAGGGAATAGTGTTGATGGAGGCCGGGTTATCTCGATTACCTATTATTGCCTCAGCAGTTGATGGTATTAAAGAAGTTTTAGATGAGTCAACTGCTTGGCTGGTTCCGGCTAAAGATGCTCAAAAACTAGCGGACACAATAACTTGGCTTAATAATAATATTGATAGTCCGGTAGTCAAAGAAAAGGTTGATAAATTATTTGTTCGTATAGTTGAACGTTATAGCATTGAAAAGGTAGTTGATAAATATCAGACTCTCTATAAAAACACAGCTATTAATAAATTATGAAAATATTGCAAGTTAATAAGTTTCACTATCCTCGGGGCGGAGCTGATGCCTATTTTTTATCTTTAGCAAACATTCAAAGGTCCTCTGGGCATGAGGTGGCAGTATTTTCTATGCATCATCCAGAAAATTTACCTAGCCCCTGGAGTAAGTATTTTATATCTCGTGTTAGTTTTAATCGTCAATCAATTAGTGATCTTTTATTAACCACCGGTCGGGTCATTTATAGTCTAGAAGCTAAACGTAATTTTTCTCGTTTATTGGATGACTTCCAGCCAGATATAATTCATTGCCATAATATATATCACCACATTTCTCCTTCTATTTTAGATGCAGCCGCTCAGCGAAAAATACCGGTAGTGATGCATTTGCATGATTATAATTTAGTAGCCGCCAATCACGCCCTATATGCTTCAGGAGGCCACATTTGTGACCCTGCTAATTACTGGGCGTGTCTTAAGAGACGTTGTATTAAAGATTCATTACCCGCCACTGTTTTAGGTTTAGTAACTAATTGGCTCCATCACGACATACTTAAGATATATGAGCGTGGGCTAAGCGCTTTAATTGCTCCGAGTGTATATATGGCTAATACCGTTAG
Source organism: uncultured Gammaproteobacteria bacterium (assembly GCA_964443755.1). Lineage (GTDB taxonomy): Bacteria > Patescibacteriota > Patescibacteriia > Patescibacteriales > UBA12465 > UBA12465. The sequence goes on from CAYUEO010000001.1 coordinate 23,312, forward strand.
TAAATATAGACCGAATTTGCCAACCCCTAAAGTTATATATAATGCTTTTGATTCTAATTTAGCTAAGCACTATGTTGCTGATAAAAAATCTTCAGATTACTTATTATATTTTGGTCGTTTAAGTGAAGAGAAAGGGTTGGATATTCTAATTAAAGCGGCCGCTTTAAGCGGACAGTTAATAAAAATTGCTGGCACTGGTCCAGAAGAAAAAAAGTTACTTCAACTTATTTTGGAATTAAAAGCCCCGGTAGAGCTGATGGGATATCAATCTGGAAAAAATTTAGCCGAGCTCATTATTCATTCTAAGGCAGTAGTAGTTCCGTCAGTTTGGCACGAGAATATGCCTCTTAGTCTTTTAGAAGCGATGAGTCTAGGTAAGGCTATTATTGCCTCTCGTGTAGGCGGACTGCCGGAGATGGTCAAAGAGGGTGTTAATGGATTTTTATTTGAGCCAGGAAGCTCTGATGATTTAGTAGAAAAAATTAAACTATTAAATCAGACAGATCTCAATAGCTTGTCCGAGGCCAGTTTAAAACTGGTTGAGGGGCTTAGTCCTCAAGGTAATTATGAAAAAATTATTAGTCTTTATCAGGAAATACTCAACAAAAAAACCCCGGCTTAGCCGGGGTTTTTGTTATGCGAAATTATTTAATCTCGAAGGCTATGCTGTAATGCAAACCAGATTCAGTTCCAGTAACCTTGATATCAACTCTGGCAGGATCAAGAGACGGTACAATCAGGTTTTGGCTAAAGCGTCCCTTGCTATCCGCTACTATATTAGTTTTAGATCCAGCGAAATCTATAATCAGACTTTCTTGTGAGAAGAATCCGCCGCCGTTAAGTTTTACTGTGGCTCCTGCAGCACCAAGATTATGATCTAAGTTAAGATATAGGTTTTCTGTGGCTACTGGGTCGGCTTCTTCACTAGCTTCAAATGAGGCTAATTTCACTAGTTTATCATCCAAAACTAGAATATTGCCATTATTGAAAACAACTAATTTATCTCCACCGACATAGGCCACTTTTAAGCCCATAGCCCAACCGCGAGGACCACCCAAACCAGTTGTGTTGCGATGAGCAACAAGGCTCATGTCGTCTTTTTTAAGTTTTACTATACCCAAACCGTTGGAAAAATAGATATAATCAGTGTGTCCTGAGGCAGTGATATCATAACCAGGGTAATCTAAGTGACGAAAACTATAAAGCAGTCTTCCATCAAGATCAAATTTTTTAGCATAGTAATCATCTACTGCATATAAATTAAGATCTTCATCCTGATAGGCCTGTCTGTTTCCAGTTTCGGTTTTATAGTTAAGCGCTATAGTAGATTGGTTAGTCCTAGTTCCTTGATTGTAAACTTTAAGTTGATCATTATCAACATTTAAGATATAGCCATTATTACTAGAACGTACATTATAAGGAGCAGATACGTTAGTTACCGGTAGGGAATCAATAACATCCATAATGTCAGTGTTCCAGAATTTTATACCCTTTTCGCTGATAGTTACAATTTGGTCATCAAATTTGTCTACTCGGTTGTACCACTCCCAATAAGTATTTTTTCGGCTGTCTATTAGGGTGAGTTTGTCACCGACAACTTCATATTTATATAAGCTAAAACCACTGACAGCATAGGCAAATAATTTTCCGTCTTCTTGTGATAGCTTAACGTCGTAAAAGTCATCATAACGACCGAAGCGGGGATCAAAAGTTTTTAAGCTTGATAAGCGTTTTAACTTATTATCCTCTAAACGAAAAACTTCTAAACTCCCGGAGTTGGTTGAAGCTACGTATAGCTGATTATTAAAATTGACAGCATCGCCGGAATAATATGATTTTATCTGGCTTTGACTGAAATGAGTAAAAGCTAGAACAGCAATTGCGACCACAGCTGTTATAATTAATAGTCTCTTCATATTTATTGTTTATATTTTACTAATATTAAAAGAAAAGTTTAATACAAAAAAATGCATCTAATTATTTTACATTATTATAGATATATTGTCAATACTGATATTCACAGATATAGAAGTTAGCAGGCTATTGACAAATAAAAATATATGTACTATAATAATTAATTAAAGTTGAATTAATTTATATGGAATCAATGGATTTTTCTAAAATATTAAGACGTAAGGCCGGTACTATATTTACTATAGTCTTCGTTAGCGTAATGTTAACTGTAGGTGTTTCACTCCTGTTTCCTTTAAGATATGGTTCAGAGTCACGTTTACTGGTGGTTCAGAATACTGCGGGCAGTGATCCATATGCTATTTCTCGATCAAATGAGTATTTAGGTAATGTGTTATCCCAAGTAGTTTATTCCGGTTCTTTTTATAACATGGTACTTGAATCTTCTTATAATATAGATCCAGCGTATTTCAATACGACATACCGTGATCAGCTTAAAATTTGGAACAGAACAGTTAAAACCAGAACAGTTGGTGATACGGGAATTATAGAAATAAATGTTTATCATGTTAATCCTGATCAAGCTCAACAGATTTCCTTAGCTATTAATGATATATTAATTAACAAAAATTCTTTATATCAGGGCGGGGGACAGAGCGTTAAAATTAATGTTATAGATCAGCCTATAGTATCATCTTACCCGGTAAAACCAAATATTCCTCAGAATCTGGCGCTAGCCCTGTTTGGCAGTTTATTAATGGCGATTTTTTATGCATATCTTTGGCCGGAGGAAAAATATAATCTTAGACTATGGAAAAGAAAATCAGTTAAAAAGTTAAAGACTGTCGGACACAGCATCCATTTAGATTATCTACCGGTTGAAGATAAAAATCAGTCCCGTCCGCAGGGTAACATCGGCAATATACTCAGATAAGGTTGATCCACTCAAAAATTGTAAATAATTAGAAGATAATTATTTGTACATTAATAAAAAACACCCCATAGGAGGGGGTTCATAATGAAAGTAATCATAGTAGTGATGTGCCTGTCACTGGCTCTCTGGGCCCAGGAATATCCATCTCCTCCCGATGAGGTGGTAAATGGAAATTCTAACTATACTATATTTAGTAATGTAAATGTAGTAGGGTTTGCGGGTCATTGGTGGCTCATGAAAAACCTTAAAAACAGAGGTTCGTGGAATGGTGTCTATATAGATGCTAGACTATCTGAATCTCGGCAGTTGAAAGGCATCTGGAGTTTAGGTGTCTACGGGTCAGCTGCTTGGTCTAGGTTTGAATCAAATTTAACCCGTTACTCTGCCCACACAGAAGAGTACGGAGCTGGAATAGTAATCGGTTATTATACCGAGCGCTTTTCCATCAGAAGGCCTATGTTTTTAGGGACTAGTTTAGGGGTTAAGTATTCCTCTGATATAGGAGAAAGCGTTAAAAGAGCTGGAACCTATAGAGGGGTCCAAAACGATGTTATATTAAGCCTTGGCTTTAATTTTAACATTGTTAAAACACCTCTACCTGGAGAAAACATGTGGCCCAGGACACAAGTACAAATTTCGCTCGAAAAACCGCATAAAACGGACCGAACAACTTCCTGGAACGGGGAAGAGTTTGAGTCCGACCAGTGGGATCGTACTTACGTGGATGTTATGGCTAGACAAAGCATTATAGATTATTACTATAATGTTAAGCTGGTTATAACGCCAAAAGTTATAGCTGGTTATAGCCACAGCTTTGGCGACAACCAAGATAACTACGGTATTGGAGCAGAGTTATCTTTCCATAAACCTATGGAAGATGATTATTTGTCTCTTTACTGGATGCTCAAGAGTAATAGCAAGTTTGATCGCAATCTCTCAGTTGTAGGGATTAATATCAACTTTGCATTAATATTCTAGTAGTTCTAACTAGTAGTTCTAAAAAGAAATTAACAAAATAAAATAACTAAAAAAAAGTCGAGGTAAGAAATGAGAAGGAACATTATAATTGGTGTATCAGTAGTAGTCTTGTTGGTGATAGTCGGTTTAGTCTGTTTATCACAGTGTGGTGATAATAATTCAGAAAGAAGCGATAAAGAAATCGCGCTTCAGGCTGAACTAGACCATTACAAACGAATTGAAGCTGCTAAAGACTCTCTTCTGAAAGTTAAAGAAGCGGCAAGGCAAGACTCAATTCAAAAAGCCGATTTTACGAAAGAAATAATCGCAGCGGTTATGGACAGTTGCAATTGTAAGCCTAAAAAGCCTACAAAAAAAACTACTCCTAAAAAGGAAGTGGTTTACACTGCTCCTGTTCCAGCTCCAGTGGTAACTCCCGTTCCAGTAGTAACTCCGCCTGTTTCAGCGCCCGCCCCTGTAAAAGAGGAATCATATTCCCCCTCTACAGGTCTTGATGATATATATTACGAAGGAAAGGACCGTAATATATATTTCTGCGTGAACTATGATGGTAATCCCGGATGGCATTTGCCTCACTTGGCCATGTTGACCGGCACCAAATTTGGAGAAAAAGCAGTATCCAATAACCAGTCTGGATATAATTTCAAAATAGCTCCAGAAAATATTTCAATTGGTTTTAAAGGAGATTTTGGAGTAACTACAGACGGGATCTTCTATGTTAAAGAAGATTTTGTAGATAGTTACAACCCGGACAGTGATGTATCTATATACATCAAGACAACTGCTACCGGGTGGCAGTTACAAGAAATGAAACTAGATAACGGTTATTATATCTTTAAAAGATAGTTATCGTTATCGAGCCCCTATATTTATAATATAGGGGTTTTTTATTTTCTATTAATATAATTCAACAAAAGAAAAAGGCTACTATCTAAATTGATAGTAGCCCTGTATTTTATTATTGAGAAATTCTCCAATATTGAACTTGTCCGCCGGCTGATTTCCCTAAACCAACCCTTTGAATATTTACTTTTATAACCTTTTCTGGTTGGTAATAAAAGGAAGATTGATCTGCCTTGGGATTAAAAACAAGAGGAGAAGATATTTGATCTCCATAATTAAAATTCAATTTCAAAGTACCATTAGCCGGAATATTAGAGGCCAATATTTCTATTTTTCCCCAATCGTTTTGACCTTCTACAGCCGCCTGAACCAAGGGGGACTGGAAAACACC
>CAYUEO010000002.1:0-28086 GCA_964443755.1 uncultured Gammaproteobacteria bacterium
AATAATACTGGAGTCGATCAGCTCTAATTTCCAGCCGCGTCTTTCGCAGAAGCGGGAATACATTCTAAATAGATCGCCGGCGAATAGGGCAGCCTCATCTCCGCCGGTTCCGGCGCGGATTTCTAAAATAGAATTCTTTTTATCATTGGGACTGGCCGGATGAACTTCTTCCTCTAACTCTTCTGTTAATTGAGTTACTTTTTCTTCTAGGCCAGTAATTTCATCTTGAGCCATTTGTCGTAACTCAGCATCGCTTTCATTAGCAACCATGTCTTTATTTTGCTTTAGATTCTTCGAAGTTTTTTCTAACTCAATAATCAGAGACATGGCTTTTTTAAGGCTAGCATGTTCCTGAGAAATTTTAATTAAGTCAGCTTGGTTTTTTATAAGCGCTGAATCCATTAGTTTTTGCTCTAACTCCTGGAAGCGCTGTTTGATATCTTCGTACATATAGTGTTTACAGATTTTTTCCTAACAAAAAACAACCGGTCTTATACAATCATTTTAGCACGAAAGTGCCGTCTGATTGTAGCCGGTTGCTTAGTAGCTATTTTTTGTCTTTGTTTTTCTCGAGTTGAACTTGAGTAATTTTTTTGAAATCCTTAGTCTTAACAACTACTTCCTTCTTGGCTCGGACAGCAGCTCTTTCAGCACGCTTAACCTTTTTGCCCTTAGTTTGGGAAGCAGCAACATCTTTAGCGGAAACCTTAGCAGAGAACTTTTCGACACGACGAGCCGTATCGACGAGCTTTTGCTTACCAGTATAGAAAGGATGACAAGCTGAACAGAGCTCAATCTTAATTTCTGGCTCAGTTGATCCGGTTTCAAAGGCATTACCGCAGACGCAGCTAACTTTACAATCGGAATGATATTTAGGGTGAATATTGGCTTTCATAGTCCTTTTTTCATGAAGCGCAAAATTTAAAGCCGCAATGCGACTTCACAAATTTCAGCTATTATTATGTTTATTTTTATGGTAATATGATGTTATCATAACTTTGAGATTAAATCAAGAGTCTGTTTTAGTCTTGACATATTGTTCTCCCGTAATCAGCCATTATGCCAAAGATAGCTAATATTGCAAAAAATACATCCTACCTGACCCTAGCGCTCGTTTTCCAAAAAATAATCTCTTTTACCTATTTTACTTTGTTGGCCCGATATATAGGTCCGGCTAGTCTTGGTAAATACTATTTAGCCTTGTCTTTTACGACGATATTTGCGATTTTTATTGACCTAGGGTTTGCTAATGTTTTAATTAGAGAAATTGCCAAGGGACAGGAAAAAGCTAGCCGTTGGCTAGGAGCCGTCTTGGCGGTTAAAATACCTTTATCAGCCATCGCTTTTTTAGCGGTGGTTCTTTTAATTAATTTGCTTGGCTACGACGAATTAACTCGTTCCTTGGTTTATATATCGGCTATATCCATGATTTTGGATTCTTTTTCGGCTACTTTTTTTGCCGTTGTCAGGGGTTTTCATAATTTGAAATACGAAAGCATTTCTTCAATTATATTCCAGTTAATTGTTCTGACTGTTGGTTACGGCGCTTTGTTGCTTGGTGGCGGACTAAAGCCAGCTATGGGCGCCTTAGCTTTGGCGAGCGTATTTAATTTTCTATATTCTGGTGCGATAGTCCGGTATAAACTAAAAATTGTATTAAAAGTTTTTTACGATCTTCCTTTAATTAAGGAAATATTGATGATTAGTTGGCCTTTTGCTGCTTATGCTATCTTGCAAAGGCTGTATATGTATTTAGATACTGTTTTACTATCTATTTTAGGAAATGATTTTCAAGTGGGCTTATATCAGGTGGCTTTTAAGATTATCTTTGCTTTACAATTTTTACCCATGGCTTTTACGGCTTCGCTTTATCCGGCTCTCAGTTCTTATTGGCTCACAAATCGAGATCAATTAGCCGTATCGTTTGAAAGAGCCATGAATTATTTAATTATCATATCTTTACCGATAATTGTAGGGGCCTTTATTTTAGCTGACAGGATAGTCTTACTATTTACAGATGATTACTCGGCTGCTGTTTGGCCGCTAAGAATTTCTATTGTGTCTTTGTTATTTATTTTCATTAATTTTCCTATTGGGTCCTTGCTTAACGCTTGTGACGCCCAGCGTAAAAATACTTTAAACATGGCTATAGTAACTGTCTCGAGCGTGGCCCTGAATTTATTATTTATTCCTGTTTGGCAAGCTGTAGGAGCCAGCTTAACTGTTTTAGTGACTAATATTGTCATGTTTATTTTAGGCATTAGGGTCGTGCGAGGCATTATTAAATATCAGGCTGCTAAAAATATTAAGATATTTTTTAAAGCCGCTTTAGCTTCTAGCTTAATGGGTTTAACGGTTTATTATGGCGGAGCTTATTTAAACGTCTTTTTAGTTGCCTTTTTAGGGGCCTTGGCTTATTTCTTTTTCTTATTATTAATTGGCGGTTTTAGTAGGGAAGACGTGCTTAGTATTTATCGGTCCTTCCGTCGTGCCGGAAATGCGCCAGTTGATCTTAAACCTAATATTGATAAGTAAATATGAAGACACTACTTATAACAGAAGAATTTCCCCCTTTTAATGGTGGCGTGGCCAGCTATTATGGTAATTTGGTCAATTTTTGGCCACTAGGGGAGTCTCTAGTAGCCCTACACAACAATCGGGGCGAGCTCCGTCGCTCAGGGCGGTTTTTTTCCTGGTGGCCCTCCTTTTCTGCTTTAAGACAGAAGATGAAATTAGGGAAAATAGATTATGTATTAGTTGGGCAAATTTTACCTTATGGTACTGTGGTTTATCTTTTGTCATTCTTTAACCATAAGCCGTATGCGGTTTTTCTGCACGGTTTAGATCTGACAATGGCGGTTGCTTCGCCTCGTAAAAAATTACTAGCCACTTTAATCCTAAAACGAGCAGATAAAATAGTTTGCGCCAATAGCTATACCCAAAGTTTAGTTAAAGAATATTTCCCGTTTCTGAATGATGATTTTAGTAAAACAACTTTTGTAAACCCAGGAATTAATGTGGGGGCCCCCTATGTTAGCCCGGGGACCATTACCGATCTGCGGGCTATTCATAAATTAGAGGGCAAAACAACTCTATTAACTGTCGGGCGTTTAGTCGAAAGGAAGGGAGTTGATCAGGTGATCAAGGCTTTAAAAAACATGCCCGATGACTTGGCCGATAAATTTGTTTATTTTATAGCGGGAGCTGGACCGGCTCAGGTAGCGTTAAAGAAAATGGTGCCGAAAAGTTTGCGCGATAATATTATATTTTTAGATGAAGTGAGTGATAAGGAAAAATGGGAGATGTATCAGTTATGTGATATCTTTATCATGCCAGCTCGTGATATTAAAGGTGACTACGAAGGTTTTGGGATAGTCTATTTAGAGGCTAACGCTTGTGGCAAGCCAGTCATTGCAGGAAAAAGCGGTGGAGTAGCCGATGCCGTTGAGGATGGCTTTAACGGATTAATGGTTGATCCTGAAGATGAGGCTGATATTTCTCGAGCTATTTTAAAGCTAGACGGAGATGAGAAGTTAAACAATACTTGAAGAGGAAAAAGTAGGAAGAGAGCGGTTCAAAAGTTTAATTGGGAATATTGAGCCGCCAAGTTATTCAAACATTTGCAAAATTAATTTTAAATTATGATATCCATTATTATTCCGGTTTATAATCAAGCTGAAAAACTAATTAAGACCCTGAAGAGTATTGCTGTTCAGAGTTATACAGACTATGAAGTCATTATTGTTAATGACGGTTCGACAGATAATGTGGAAAAAATTTTTGCCGATTATTTTAAGCAAATGTCATCATCAAATAGCTATACTTTTTTAAATCAAGAAAACAAAGGCGCCCCAGCGGCTAGAAATCGTGGTTACCAAGAGTCTAAAGGAGAATATTTATTTTTTTGTGACGCTGATGCGGTCTTAAAACCGGAAGCTCTAGAGGTTATGATTAGCCACCTTAGTCTTAGTGCTGCCTCAAGTTATGTTTACCCGTCCTTTTATTGGGGCAAGAAGTTGTTTAAGGGGCGTGATTTTGACGCTGAACTCATGAAGCAAGCGCCTTATATACATACTATGGCTTTAATCAGGAGAGAGGATTTTCCAAAGAACGGTTGGGATGAAAGTATTAAGAAGTTGCAAGATTGGGACCTGTGGTTAACCATGTTAGCCAACGGAAAAGTTGGTTTTTATATTCCGCAGGTTTTATTTACAGTCGCTCCTGGTGGCACGATCAGTACCTGGCTGCCGTCTTTTGCGTATAAGTTATTGCCTTTCTTGCCCTCAGTTAAAAAATATCAAGCGGCAGTTAAGGTAATTAAAGAAAAACACGGCTTAATTTAGCTAACCCAGATGTTGAGGAAATATTTAAGCAAATATAAATTAGTCACTGTGGCGATAGTTATATCTTTGTTATCTATGGCAGTGGTGTTTCAGTTAGCCTCAGCTAATTTTTCTGAGTTACTCCAAGTAAGGAAACAAGCTCTAGTAGCAATAAATGGTCAACTTATTCAAGCTGGCGTAGCCTCTAGCCCGGAAACTAGGTATCGCGGCTTAAGTGGAGTAACAAGTATTTGTGAAACTTGTGGTTTGCTATTTGTTTTTCCAGACAGCCAGGAAAGATTTTTTGTGATGCGTGATATGCTATTTCCGATTGATATAGTATTTATTGAAGGTGGAGTAGTTAGCCATGTTGAGAGTAATTTACAACCTGACCCCCCTGGTACTAATGAGCAGTCTAGACCACTCTATGCTAGTCAAGGTAGAGCTGATCGAGTTTTAGAACTGCCAGCTGGCTACGCCTCAAAAAATCAAATTAAAAGGGGTGATCAAATAAGTATGACAATTTATGAATATTAATTGGCGGGTTATTGGCTTAATATTTATTCTATTTTTTGCCTTAGAAATTTTTTCTTTTGGCGCAGTTTATTATTTGCCGGTATTTATAATTCTGGTTTTACTGACCGCCGGCTTAACAATTTATAAACTTGAATACGGACTACTAGCAGTTGTGTCCGAGCTCCTGATCGGTTCTATGGGGCATTTGTTTTATTTGGAAATTGGCTCAGGCCGAATACCGCTACGCATGGGCATGTTCGCTGCATTTTTATTAGTATTTTTTATAAAATTTTTAGTTCAGTTAATTAAACATCGAGCTGCTTCAAGGTATTTTCAGGCCTGGAAATCTTTTACAGGCAGAAGAGTCTATGCTTGGTTAGCGGGCTTTACCGGTTTAGCTTTAGTAGTAGCTGTTTTAAAGGGACATAATTTTAGTAACATTTTTAGTGATGCTAATGCCTGGGTTTATCTGATATTAATATTTCCGGCGGTAGTGGTTTACGGCCAGTATGATTCTAATAAATTAGCGCGACTGAAAAATTTTTTCCTGGCCGGTGTTATCTGGTTGAGTTTAAAGACCTTATTTATATTATTTATTTTTTCTCATAATACGGAAGTAGCAGCCGCTATTTATTATTGGCTCCGAAGAATATTGGGCGGGGAGGTAACTGCCGCTACCGCCACCTGGCCGCGCGTCTTTATCCAAGGCCAGATATATCCGGCCATCGCTTTTTTTCTGGTCCTGTGGTCGAGACCGCAGACTGAGAAGATCAAAGCTTTTTTTAATCGAGATAATTTGTCCAGTATCGCTCTAGGTGCCTTGTTTTTGAGTACCATTTTAATTAGTTTGTCTCGTAGTTTTTGGGTTGGCTTAGTGGTTTCCTTAGTAGTGTCTGTCATTGCCCTGTGGAGCTTAGTTGGCTTTAAATCAGTAGTGTTTAATACGGTTCGTCTATTTGCTACTGGGGCACTGAGTTTAGCAATAATTTATTTTGTGATAGCTATTCCTTATAATCAGGGTCCGACTGTTAGTATCGGAGAGAGCCTAATTAATCGAGTAACTAGCGAGAATGAACCAGCTGTGGCTTCAAGATGGTCACTTCTACCGGTCTTAGGTCGGGAAATTTTTCGCGAACCTATTTTCGGACAAGGTTTCGGGGCTACTGTTACTTATATATCTCAAGATCCTCGAGTTTTAGCGGTTAATCCGAGCGGAGAATATACTACCTATGCTTTTGAATGGGGTTATCTGGATATGTGGTTAAAGCTTGGTTTTTTGGGCTTATCAGCTTATTTATTGTTGATAATTTGGCTTTTAAGAGAGGCTTGGCGACAGGGAATTAAGACAGGCGGTAATTTATATTTAGGCTTAGCGGCTGGTCTGGTTTTTCTTAGTGTGACGAACTTTTTTACTCCGTATTTAAACCATCCCTTAGGTATTGGATATATTGTGATAAGCTCTTGTCTAATTTGGACAAATAAAGTATATTAACAATACTAACTTTGATATAAAATATGAATGAACAAATAATTTCCCAGGAGGGGTACGATAAGCTGCGCGACGAATTAACCTTACTCACCACGGTTAAGCGTAAGGAGATAGCCGAAAGAATAGAACGCGCTAAAGAACTGGGGGATCTCAGTGAAAATGCCGAGTATAGCGAAGCTAAAGATGCTCAGGCTCTCAATGAAGGTCGAATTTTGGAACTTACTAATACTTTAAAAAACGTTACCATTGTTGAGAGTCAGACCTCAAACGAAACTGTGGCGATGGGCTCAACCGTGACTGTTAAATCTGAAAACGGTGAAAGAAAGTTTACTATTGTTAGTTTTAATGAAGCTGACCCGGCTTCCGGAAAGATTTCTAATGAATCTCCTTTGGGTGTAGCTTTTCTAAATAAGAGTAGAGGAACGGAAGTAGAGGTTGAGACACCACGCGGATTTGTTAAGTTTAAAATTACAAAGATAGAGTAAAAAAATGTCAGGTTCAGTACAAAAGACAACTCAATCCGGTATCTCAGAGCGTGATGATCGTTTAAAAAAACTTAATGAACTTATTAGTTCAGGTATAAACGCTTACCCGTCTAAAACAGAAAGAGATCATCGGATATCAGAATTAGCCGATAAATTTACCAGTCTCTTAGAAAAGCAGACTTCTTTTTGTTTAGCAGGTCGAATAAAATCTAAGCGTGAACACGGGAATTTAGCTTTTGCTAATATAGATGATGGCTCGGCTAATATTCAGTTAGTATTTTCAAAAAAAGATTTGGGAGCTGATTCGTATAAATCATTTATAAAACTGATTGATATTTCAGACTTTATTCAGATTAAGGGCTTGGCGTTTTTAACGCAGCGCGGTGAAAAAAGCGTTTTAGTTAAGAATTGGAATATTCTTTCTAAAGCTCTTTTGCCGGTACCAGATGCTTGGTATGGCTTGAAAGATGAAGATGAACGACTAAGAAAAAGATATTTAGATTTATTGTTAAACCCGGAACTGCGCGATATTTTTGTTAAGAAAGCCATGTTCTGGGAGACTGTGCGCAGTTTTATGAAAAGTCGAGGCTTCTTTGAAGTTGAGACTCCAACTATTGAAACCACCACTGGTGGCGCCGAGGCCAATCCTTTTCAGACTCATCACGAAGATTTTGATCTTGATGTTTATTTGCGTATTTCTATCGGCGAATTGTGGCAAAAAAGACTCATGGCCGGAGGTTTTGAGAAAACGTTTGAGATTGGTCGTGCTTATCGCAACGAAGGTTCTAGCCCGGATCACTTACAGGAGTTCACTAATATGGAGTTCTACTGGGCTTATGCGGATTATGAGATGGGCATGAAGCTGGCTCAGGAAATGTATCAAGAAATTGCTCTTAAAGTTTTTGGTAAAACAAAATTTTCCACTCGAGGCTTTGACTACGATTTTGCTGGTGATTGGGTCCGAATTGATTACCGCTCTGAAGTTCTCAAACAAACTGGTATTGATGTTCTAACATCTACTGAACAGGAAATGACCACTGCTTTAGATAGGTTAGAGGTTAAATATGAGGGTTCAAATAGGGAAAGGCTTACAGATACGCTCTGGAAGTATTGCCGGCGCCAAATTGCCGGACCTGCTTTTTTAATCAATCATCCTAAATTAGTTTCTCCTTTAGCTAAATCTTTACCTGATAATCCTGAACTAACAGAAAGATTTCAGATAATTATTGCCGGTAGTGAAGTAGGTAATGGTTTTTCTGAACTCAATGATCCTCTAGATCAACGTCGTCGTTTTGATTTGCAACAGGAGCTGATTGATCGTGGTGATAAAGAAGCGATGATGCCGGATTGGGAGTTTGTGGAGATGCTTGAGCATGGCATGCCGCCTACTTGCGGCTTTGGTTTTGGTGAGCGTTTATTTGCGTTTATGGTAGATAAGCCGGTTAGAGAAGTGACGCTCTTTCCCCTGATGAAACCAAAAAGAGATGAGTAATTTATCTTGAGTTGATTAGATTTTTCGTCAGAGCTTTACATAATTAGTCGTAGTCGTTATAATTTTTTTGTTATTTCATTCGGGGATCGTCTAACGGTAGGACTCCAGGTTCTGGTCCTGGCTATTGGGGTTCGAATCCCTATCCCCGAGCACTAAAAAAGAAGGAGTATTCGCACTCCTTCTTTTTTTAATGTTTTGGAAGTCCGCGATTCGAATATCTGTCTTAATCGCTTTAACGTTAAAAGCGGTAACGCTCATTAGTTTGGTAATATCGTTTATCCCTTATTCTACCGGGCACATGCTTAATATCTATTTCTACTAAATCTCCGGTAAGCAGATTTTGACTGATGTGCTCATGCTGTAGTTTCCTAATTTGGTCATTTTTCTTTCTGTAACTTGTGTCAGAGTTTTTGGGAGCATGGTTTGCTCTCTTTACGTAGCTTAATTATTCTCTCCTTGGTTGTAATCGAAATTTCACTTGGTTGAGACTTTGGTCTCGTTGATCTGTTTTCTAGACCTGACGGCCTTAATCCAGCGATATTTATCCTCGCTAGTTGATTTGGGTATAGTTTTAGACACATGCTGCTAGATTACCAGAGGGTGCAATATGTATCCGCACATTACCGAGCAGTATTGACAAACATGATGCTTTTATGATACTATCTTTTATTAGTTTTAATTTATAAATTAGTTATTTAAAAACAGAAGAGGAGACGGGAGATGAAAAAAATATTATTTTTCTTTTTGTTAAGTTACTCAGTATTGAGTATTATAGGCTGTGCTTCCAATGACGTTCAAGAAGAGGCTGCTTATTACGAAGAAAGAAGAGTGAATTTTACTATTCAAAGAATCACTTTTAATTACGAAATGGAAAAAGTATCGGCATGGAGATCTATGAGTAACGCCTATAGAAAAGGTGATATTACGCCGCCTAAAGGAGAGATGGCGGTTGTTGTTGGGTTTTCATATGAATATGAGGATCAAGAAGCAAGTTGTAGGGAAGAGGCTAGAAAGATTTATTTAAATCTCTGTGAACTATCGACTAGGCCTGATGATTTTGTTTGGCTTTATGAAAATAAAGTCAGAGCATTAAGAGAATGTGATGCAGATATAAATAAATTTTTCTTTAGAGAGATTATAGATAAAGTTTTTCATAATGAAGACTTTAAGCCAGATTCCGTGTGGGTGGGCTACATGAAGGCGGTTCTTGGCAGAGAATACTATACTTCTTGTCTTTAGTAAAAATTATTTTTTAAGAACCCTAAAACTAAAATAAGTTTAGGGTTTTTTTTATTTATCTATAATCGTTCCAACTACATCCCAAATTCCGAGCACTAAAATAAAACACCCAAAAGGGTGTTTTATTTTAGCATTATAGAATCTGGGGATTCGAACAGGCCAGAAGCGAGTCTTGAGCGAGGGCGAAAATCCCTATCCCCGAACACCCAACAAAAAAACAAGTTAACAACTTGTTTTTTTGCTTATTAAAATAGTTTGTGTTATTATATCCATTGTTATATTTATAGTTAATCATAAACAATATGGCCCTTAAGCCACATAGAGTCGGCAGAAGAAAAGCTAGTAAATCTCATAAAACAGCGAAACGCTTAGAAACTAAGCGTGTCATGTTAGAGAACAAGGCTAACAAGAAGACTGGTAGTAAGGTAGAAAAAAAATAGTTTATAATATTATTTTGGTAAATAATTTGTAATTTCTTAGAAAAATCCTTTGATAACGAAGGATTTTTTTTGTGTGGCAGGTTATTATAATTACAGCTTCATCTCTGAATAATTTTTGACAGAAATAGCGTCTTTATGGTATTATTTCTGCATTACCTTAACAATTCAACTAACTAAATTGGAAAAAAAATGTCAAAAAAGTATAAGTATATTTATTGGCGACCCGATTTAGAAAGGAACGATAAGGGTTTATTATTCGCAAATGTTCATATTTTAATTGGGCACAACAAAGGTAGTATAACTGACCTGCAGAAGATGGCAGATGAAATCATAGAAACATTTCCTCAAGCGACTTATGACGAAATTTGTGGTGGAAAAGTTTTTCACTTTTCACGCGTTATGGGATTCACTATTGTGACCTGGAATATGTTTCTGCCAGCCAGGGAGTATCCTGGTTGGAATCAGGTTAAAGATGGAAAAATAAAGTATTGTTGATGATACGGTGACACTTTCTAAACAAGTAAACCTTGGATTTATTACAATCCAAGGTTTTTTTATTTATTTAAATTTACTAGCGAGCGAGAATTGAAGCTATATTTTAACTATTTATCGAATCACCTATTTTATAGTTAGTAAAAAAAGCATCGGGAATATCTTCAACTTTCTTATTCCAATCTGCTCCGTAATATTTTTCGGCAATGGCCGGCGTAGTCATTAAGCGTAATCTGCCGTTGATATCGACGGCATAGACATGTGGGTCAGTTTGAATTTTTACTAGTTTAATGCCTGGGCGATAGGTGACATTACCACCAAGCATGATTTTACTCATTTCCTCAAGAGAAATAACACTCACGGTGGAAAAATCTTCGTACCAGGTAGCGTAAGTTTGGGCATTAGGGAAGACATAGCGCCGACCGTCCGCGCCACAATAATAGACTGAGGAAACAGAGGGTGTACGAATAAGATCCCCAGGGCTGCAATAAACAGTCAATCCCGACTGGACTGTTAAGCCCCGATCAAAATTAATATTGGGGCTAGCTGCTAGCACGGCTGCGATATTATAACTAGAGATGTTTAGAGCAGTCTGTAAATAAGGGAAGGGGTTAATAGCAGTATCATCCGGTAATCGAATTTCGAAATGCAAATGCGAGGCCGTACTCTCTGCGTTACCGGAATCACCGACCCAAGCAATGATTTGACCTTGTTTTACTTTTACGCCCTGACTAACCTCTGGAGCATAAGCATAAAGCGAGCCGCCCTTGTTATCATCACTTCCCGGAGTATCGTTATTAATGTGTAAATAATTGTATTTATACCCATCATCGCCAGCGATGGAAAGCGTATAACCATAACTGGGCTCAGTAAAAGGCGCGTAGATAACAGTGCCACCTCTGGCCGCTAAGATTGGCGTCATTTTGGGGGCCATCAGGTCATTAGCCTCATGAAACCTGCCGCCACTTCTAGCATCACCAAAATCATCACTAAAAACTGCCCCTCCTTGGACGGGAAAGATAATAATAGGCGTGCTTGAAGGCGTTAAGTTAGAATAGGCCCAAATTTTGTCTAATGGCAAGATCGAAGCTACTAAGACTATTAGTAAATAGAAGTATATTTTTTTAAGCATTTAGCTAGTTTACCATGCTTTCCGTAATGTATACTAGTTAAGAAAAACGTCATCTGTTTTTAAAATTAAACATGGTATAATTAAGTTATGAAAAAAATCATCGGTTTGAAAGTTAGTTCAATTGTTTTTATCGCCTTAATTTTAGGAGTAAGTTTCTTGGTTTTTAAAAATAAAAATATAGAGCTGTTTAATCATTTTTCGTCAGAAAGGTGTAAACAAAAAGATTTACCATACTTAGATCCTAGCTTATCAGTTGAAGTTAGGGTAAATGATTTAATGAGTAGAATGAATAATTGGGAAAAGGTTGGTCAAATGCTTCTAGTTGAAAAAAATAGTATCAATAGTCTTAATAATATTACTCGATACAACTTCGGGGCACTACTTAGTGGAGGCGGGGCAGGGCCTAAGACAGATGATCCTCTAGCTTGGTTGCAAATGGTCAACAATTTTCAAGATAAGGCTAAAGAGACTTGTTTAGGAATACCACTTTTGTATGGGATTGATGCTATTCATGGTCATGGCAATGTTTTTGGTGCTACAATTTTTCCTCATTTTATAGGTTTAGGAGCGACTCAAGACCCAGATTTAGTCAAACGGGTCGCAGTAGCAACTGCCGCAGAAATGGCGGCTACGGGAATTTATTGGAATTTTGCTCCTAATCTTGATGTTGTAAAAAATACTAGTTGGGGTAAAACATATGAAACATTTGGATCTGAAACTACTAATGTCACGCAATTAGGTTTAGCCTATTTACAAGGAACTCAAGATTCTACGACTGGATATTTAACAGTACTAGCTAGCCCCAAACATTTCATTGGTGGTGGGAGTATGTTATATGGTACCTCTCGTAATAAAGATTTTAAAATAGAGGAGGGAAATATCATTTTAGATGAAGAAACTTTGCGCCAAGTTCATCTAGTTCCTTTTCAGACAGCAGTAGAAGGTGGAGCACGGGTGATTATGGTTAGTACCGCTACTTGGCAAAATGTCATGAATTCAGCAAATCACCATCTTTTAACCGAGATACTTAAAGATGAACTAGGTTTTTCTGGCTTTATAGTTTCTGATTGGTATGGTGTATACCAGATTGCGTCTAGTAGACACGAATCTTTGGTAATTGCTATTAATGCTGGCGTAGATATGGTCATGACCCCGTTCGATTACAAAGATTTTATGTACAATATCAAAAAAGCTCTGGCTAATGGCGACATTAGTCAGGAGCGAATTGATGATGCTGTTAAACGCATACTAACAGTAAAATTTGAAACCGGTTTATTTGACCGACCTCAGGCTGAGCCAGAAGGCTTATCTGTTATCGGAAGCGACGAACATCGTCAATTAGCCAGAGAGGCGGTCCGCAAATCTCAAGTATTATTAAAAAACAAAAACTCTGTTTTGCCACTTACACCGTCATCTCAAAAAATTTTAGTAGCAGGATCAGCCGCGGATAATTTAGGACGTCAAGCGGGAGGCTGGACAACGGAGTGGCAAGGCATAGATGGTAATAATGGTATTGTTGGTACGAGTATACTTCAAGCTATAAAAGATACTATTTCCGAAAACACAGAGCTTGAATATAATAAACAAGGTGATTTTTCTGAAAGTGATTCCTTGGCCGATGTTGGTATTGTGGTAGTTGGTGAAAAACCATATGCCGAGGGTTGGGGCGACAAGGATAAACCAAGTTTAAGTTCCGAAGATTTATTAACGATAGACAAAACAAAAACAAAAAGCAAAAAGCTAGTAATTGTTATTATTTCTGGTCGACCTTTAGATATTGCCCCATATACTGAAGATTGGGATGCTATAGTTGCTTCTTGGTTGCCCGGGAGCGAAGGGGGCGGCGTTACAGACCTGCTATTTGGCCTTTATCCGTTTACTGGCGTTTTGCCAGTGCCCTGGGATTATTAAAACTATATTTTATTAAACACGCTTCACGGCGCCGACTATCCAAATCAGAATTATTGCTCCGAGTAAAGCTACAAGAAAACTATAAAGGTTAAAGCCGCTCACGCTACCTTGACCAAGCAGGCTCATAACCCAGCCGCCTACGATGGCGCCGATAATACCTACCACAATGTTTAATAACATGCCTTGTTGGGCATCTGTTTTCATGATTATTGAAGCAATCCAGCCCACTAACCCTCCAAAAATTATCCAAAGAATGATTCCCATATAATTTATATTTAAATAAATAATTAGTTATTTAACCTCTTTATTTAATTTAATAGCTGCTTCATGGGTAGACACGGTTTTACTCATGAAAAATACTCTAACAATACTTAAGGCGACAAGAGAATACACTAACATGGCCAGTAATGTGGTCCATTCAATAATACTGCCTTCTACTTGTGAAACTCTAAAGACATTAAGAAAGGGCGAGGCAAAGGGTTGGCTCACTTTATAGATAAAAGCAGTAAAACCAGCTGTCGAGTTGGCGTCCATTAGTTTTAGAATAAAGCGAAAGCCTAGAAGAACATTGAGAAGACTTAGCAAGTACCAAATAATTTGGGTGCTACGATATAAAGGTTTAGTTGATGGGGAGTTATGGGAGTCCATATTTTTATAATTTATTTTTTAGTCCGTTAATTTTAATCTCTAATTTTTTAATATATTGCTCAAGTTTGGTAGTTTGGGAGTTAAGTTTAGTTTCAAGTTTAAGAGTATGACTAGCTAATGTTTCTGCAATTAGCATCATCTCAGTCACATCTTCAATAGCCAGAAGAATAATTGAAGGAAATATTTTAGCCGCTGCGCCATCTTTTTTAAAATGAATTTGACGAGCGTTGAGAATCATAACCTTGTGCCCGATAGAGGGAAAATTATGAGCGACTTCAAAGCCTTTAAAGAAGGTGTTCTTAGGTAAAATATCTTCAAGGAGTTTTTTAAGATCAGGGATATTCCACTGACCATTACCAAGCTTATAAACAAGTTTATTTTCAGTATCTATTGGATCGACCTGAAACACATGATAAAAAGGACTGTTAGCCGCTAGGACCCGAAAGTCTTTATCAAGAATCAAAACTGGTTCTCTAACCACATCAACCACAGTTTTGATATAAGTCCAACTTTCCTCCCAAGAGCGCTCGAAAAATTGGTCGTAGGACGGATCTTTTTTTGCCGGTGCACTTTCTTGGATTTTATCTTTAGGGTTGTTTTTCATATGTATAAGAAAGTTGACAAGCAACCGCTCTAAATAATTTTTAGAGCGGTTGTTCGGTTTGATTATTTAACAATTATCGTACCGTTTAATCCGCTCTGGTGAATTGAATAGTAATTGTATGTTCCGACGAAGTTGAACATACGACTATAGGTTTTACCACTAGCAATCTCTCCAAAATCGAAGTTATTAGGCGAAGTAACGGTTTGAGAAATGCTGGTGTGGTTTGTCCAGGTAACCATAGCTCCTTTACTGACGGTTAATGTGGCCGGGCTAAAACCAGAGCTGGTAATACTGACATTTACTTTCTCAGAGGTTGATATCTGAGCTAAATTGTAGTTACTGACTCCCAAGGCCAAACTTTGTATTAATTGGAAGGCCGGACCTGGTTTACCGAGGTAATGCATTTTTAGATCAACTGGGCTTACATAATAAGCTTTACCTAAGTCCTGGACTTTAATTAGAATTCTTCCGGAAAGTTTAAGGGGAGCTTTGCCATTAAAATAATTAAAATCATTATTTGAGATACCTAACCCTAAGTTTTGCATGATATTTAGAGCGTCAAGAGGATCTCCAATAAAATAACGTCGTTGATTTAACGGATTTACATACCAAATTTCTCCGTTTGATTCCACAGCTAATAAAATTCGGCCACTTAATTTTGATTCTAGGCCAGCAGCTTGAGTGGTGGCCGGCAGAACCGACAAGCCTAAGGCGACTATAATCGCGAGGATTGTCAAGAAAAATGTTTTTTTCATACATTTTGAATGATTAATTTATTAGCTTCGTATTAATAGTACCGTTACAAAACTAAAAACATTACAGTTAGCTATAAAACGGTAAATGAGGTATATTGTAGACCTCAAGTGAACCTTACCATCTCTAACTGTAATGATTATGTAATATAACCTCATGGTTTCCGGCTTATTCATGCACACTATGTAATATGACTCCGAAACACGAGACAAAACAACAGGTGATATTGTCTACAGCACATGAACACTATGGAAAAAAACTTAATTCCTATGCCTTTTTTCGAGTCAGTAATCGAGCCGTTAGTGAAGACTTAGTGCAGGATACTTTTAGGAAAACTTGGTCATATCTGGTTAAGGGGGGTAAGATTGATGTTATGAAAAGTTTTCTTTACCATGTTTTAAAAGATTTGATTGTTGATGAGTACCGGAAACGTAAATCTAGTTCTTTAGACGCTTTAATCGCTAATGGTTTTGAGCCAGGAGAAGATAATTCGGAGCGTTTAGTTAATGTCTTAGATGGTAAACGGGCAATTTTACTAATTTCTAGCTTGCCAGAGAAGTATCAAAAAGTCTTAAAAATGCGCTACGTTCAGGACCTTTCTCTTAAAGAAATGTCTCTTATAACCGGTCAATCAAAAGAAACGCTGGCAGTGCAGGTTCACCGTGGGCTAAAAAAACTCAAGGCCTTGTATAAATTTGTGTAAAAATAATAATCATGTCTATTTTACGAGCAAATAATTTTGCTCGTTTTTTTTGACTTTTACGCTTATACATGGAATTATAAAGAAAAAACAAGGAAATTATCATCCGTGTGGCATTGTGCTTTCTCATCCTGTATAATAATAAGGATATAATTCATGTTTAGTTAAGAGACTTTTCTATGAATACAGCCAAAATAAAATCAGATTTTCCAATATTGAACAAAGAAATTAAGGGCAAACCGATTGTCTATTTTGATAATGCTTGCATGAGCTTAAAGCCGCGTCAGGTGGTTGAAGCTATGAATGAATATTATTACGAATTTCCAGCTTGTGCTGGCCGTAGTAGCCATAAATTAGGAGAAATAGTTAGCAGGAAGATTAGAGAGTCTCGCGCAGTTGTTGCTCAATTTATAAATGCTAGTGACAAGGAAATTGTCTTTACTCGAAACACAACGGAAGGTATAAATTTATTGGCAAACTCATTTGATTTTAAAGAGGGCGATATAGTTTTAACAACTGATAAAGAACATAATTCTAACTTGGTGCCGTGGCAAGTATTGTCTCAAAAAAAAGGTATAAAACATCAGATAATTAAATCAAAAGAGGACGGGTCGTTTGATCTTGAAAACTATAAACAAAACATTAGTGGGGCTAGATTGGTGGCGATGGTTTTAACGTCTAATTTAGACGGAGCAACTATCCCGGCTAAAGAAATTATTAAAATTGCTCATGATCATGGAGCTTTAGTATTTTTAGATGCGGCTCAAGGCGTGGCTCATCAAAAAGTTAACGTTAAAGATTTGGATGTTGATTTTTTGGCATTTTCTGGTCACAAGATACTTGGTCCGACTGGCACTGGAGTTTTTTATGCTAAATATGATTTACTAGATAAGCTAGAGCCATATATGGTCGGCGGCGATACTGTTGAATACTCGACTTATTCTGATTATAAAATGCTTAAAGCTCCGGAAAAGTTTGAGGCCGGATTACAGGATTACGCGGGCATTATTGGGCTAACTGAAGCGATAAAATATCTTGAAGAAATTGGGTATAATAAAATAAAAGAGCAAGAATTAAAATTGAATAAGTATATTACAGACGGTTTAAGCAAATGGCCAAAGATTAAAATCATCGGCCCGCTTGATCCAAGTTTACGCTCTAGTATAATTTCTTTTTATATTGAGGGTACAGATATGCATCAATTTGCTATAATGCTTGATGAGATGGCAAATGTTATGATTAGATCGGGTCAGCACTGTGTTCACTCCTGGTTTAATGATAAAAAAATATTAAATTCCGCTCGAGTATCTTTAGGTTTTTATAACACTATTGAAGAGGCCGATATTTTATCCAAAAATTTAGATTTAATAATAAAATTGTTGTAGATATGCATATAGGCAAGTCATATATTTTTTTGATTATTCTAGCAATTCCTATAGTGGTTTTATTGTATCAGCACGAAGCGCATAGCAACCCCATTCAGGAAAATGAGCCGGAGTCGGTTAATATTTCTGAGGAGTTGCCAGAAAATAAAAACACTAGCCTCAGAGTTATAGTTGAAGAGAATAATATTTTTAGCACAGTTGCCGCCAAAGCAGGATTAGACGAAAAACAATCTTTTAAACTTTATGAGGAGCTTAAGCCGGTTTATGATTTAGCTAATATAAAAATAGGTCGGCAATTTATTTTTAATAGTAATCAGGACGGTGAGTTGGTTGAAATAATTTATAATATTGATAATGAGCAAGAATTGATTGTTAGTCGAGCGCTTATCAGCGAAGATTGGCGAGCAGTGGTTAATCAAATTGATTATGAAATTAGGGAAAAGACGATTGAGGGTCAATTAAGAGGATCTCTTTATCAATCAGCTTTGGATCAGGGTGCTGATGAAAAAGTTATTATCCAATTTGCGGAAAGTTTAGAATATAGTATCGACTTTGCTAATGATCCCAGAGAAGGGGATAAATATAAATTTGTTTATGAAGAGCGTTTTCGAGATGGCCAGTTTGTAATGTCTGGGCGGGTTTTGGCGGGCGCTTATTTAAATAATAATAAGTTATATCAATCATTTTATTACCCAGCTTCATCTGATGGTTATAATTATTATGATGAAAATGGCAATTCGGTACAAAAAATGTTTTTGCGCGCCCCCTTGTCGTTTAAATATATTTCATCACCTTTCACAACCGGTAGTAGATATGTAGAAAAATTTGGTGTAGCTACAAAACATCGCGCAGTTGATTACGCCGCCGCAGCTGGTACACCAATTAGATCTATCGGTAGTGGCGTAGTGATATCGGCTGGTTGGAGTAACGCCGGTTATGGTAATGTCACTAAAATTAAACATGATAGTGTTTATTCAACGTTATATGCTCACCAGTCTAAAATAATTGTTAAAAAAGGCGAGCGTGTGAGTCAGGGGCAGATAATTGGCTATGTGGGATCAACGGGCTTTTCTACTGGTCCACATTTGCATTTAGAAATGATAAAAAATGGTGTTAATGTTGATCCTGCTAAAGAGATACTGCCTCCTGGAAAACCGATTGATGCAGCGGATAAGGAGAATTTTAATAATATGATTGAAATAATGAAGGATAAAATAAAAATATGATTTGTATAATATCATTAGTAGTATTTTCTATTTTAGGATTATTCAGTGCTACACATCGCGAACTAGCCAAAGAGGCTTTTGATTGTGTTTTTAGACGAGTAACCTTGAGACCTTGTACTACAGGTTTTAGGGAAAAGATTAAAAGTAAAATTATTGCTAAGTTGCTTAGTAAATCAGCGCCGATAGCTAGTTTGGCAAATCGATATTTTGAGATTTTTTCTTGGATATTTTTTATTTTGACGATTGCTAGTACGTTTTGGATTGTAAAAGGGGGATATAATTATTATTTATATGGTAGTTGTAATGGCTTAAATCAGTCAGGTTTTTGCGCCTTCGATCCTAAAGGTGAAAATAATAAAGTGACAGATATTAATCAACAATGCGGTGTTACAGAAAATACGGAAGAAAATGTAACTTTAGAAAATGTTGACTTATCAACATTTCCGACAAATAATATTGATTCAAAAGATACGGTTGTCTTACTCGGTTGCTACGAATGTGAGTATACTCGCCGGGCTTATCCTGATATACAAAAATTGGTTAACGAAAAAAAGACAAATTATATTTTTGCTCATTATCCCGCTAAAGATAGCACTAATTATTTATCAGAAGTAGGGTATTGCGTGTATAGAGAGTACGGGGATAAATTTTGGGCTTTTAATGATTATTTATTTACGGTAGATAAAGTCGAAATATATCAATCGGAATATATTAATACTATTTTAAGAAATTTTGACTTCGATGTTGATAGAATTAATAATTGTATCGCTGATCCAAAAACCAAGAGCATCGTCGCGGATCAAGTTAATGAGTTGCGTAAAACTAACTTGTACGGCACCCCTACGGTATTTATTAATGGTAAGGCGCTGGTTGGGCCTAAACCCTATCGTGTTTACCGCAGTATGTTAAATAATTTCATAATTTTTTAAGAACAGTCTTTAAATTGACAAAAATCAATTTATATGATAATTTCTTTTCACGAATAGAACTTTAAAATATTTATAGGAGGTACAAAGGATGAGTGTCAATAATCTAACGCTAGATGTTGGTCAAGCCAACAATCTAAAACTAGCTTTCGGCCGTAACGGTTGGAATAATGCAGAAATTAACATGTTGTCTGAAGGGAACGTGCTTAGTGAGGTGCTTCAGGTAATTAAGGGCATGGCGGAAATTAAAATCATCAAGCACGAGATTAATTGTGATGCTGATCCTATGATTCCGGATGACTGGTCAATTGAAGAGCATAATCGACAAGGATTGTTAAATTTTAGTTTAGATAAGGTTTCTCTTTATAGGCCTAAAAAACAACACAAGGGATTAATAAATGGTTATAATTTACGCCAAGAATTGATAGGCAAGAATGCCATGAATGCTAACGTCTTGGATTACCTATTAGTTCATCCCGAACTTATTCCCGATGCTTGGAAAAATTTTCATATTTTTTTCTGGGGAACAATTTATAGGCATTCGCCAGATAATATTTCAGTCAGATATTTATGCTGGCGTGGTCGTAAATGGCGTTGGTTTTTTGGTTGGCCGGGTCGCGGGTTTGATTTTAATCATCCGGCAATAATTAAAACAAGTTAAGTAGTGGCGATAGTAAATACTATCGCCTTTTTTTATAATTAGTTTTAAAAGTGCTATAATTAAAATAATTATTTTAATTATTGCATATGTTTTTCAAAAAAATTGCTCGTCTAGTAATTATTGTTGGCTCGTTACTACTCATTCCGTTAATTGGCATGCAATTTAATTCAGAAATCAAATGGAGTGTTGAGGATTTTATAATTGCCGGTTTGTTATTATTAGGGGCTGGATTTGTATATGAGCTCATATCTAAAGTATCTAAAAATCAGCCTTACAGATTTGCCGTGGGCATAACAGTAGTGACGGCTCTTTTTCTAGTTTGGGCAAATTTAGCCGTTGGTTTGATTGGTAATGAAAATAATCCTGCAAATTTGTTATACGGTCTAGTTTTAGTAACCGGCGTGATTGGCGCACTTGTGACTCGTTTAAAGCCTCTAGGTATGCGACACGTGCTGATTGCGATGGCGATAGTTCAAGTTTTAGTTCCCGTGGCCGCGCTTATTATTTGGCGACCAGATATATCAACCTGGTTGGCACTGTTTAATATTGTTCAGGTTTTAGCTGTTAATTTTTTATTTGT
The DNA here is from genome assembly GCA_964443755.1 of uncultured Gammaproteobacteria bacterium. GTDB lineage: Bacteria > Patescibacteriota > Patescibacteriia > Patescibacteriales > UBA12465 > UBA12465. The sequence goes on from CAYUEO010000002.1 coordinate 21,002, forward strand.
GTTACTGTGGCTATTTTCTGCAGCTCTATTTAAGAGGTCAGCCGTATAGTAATATTAAATATATTAGGTCACCCTTGACATTTAGCCAATATTCGGCTATTTTTTTGTTAATAATCGTTCATTAAAATAAACTTTTAAATCTCGGCGGATTTAATAAGTTCAACAAATTAGCGAACAAGGATCGCAAGTCGCATACTAAAGTGAAAAATAAAATATTGTACGTTTTGTTATTTCTAACTTCTTTAGCAGTCCCTATCTTAGCAAATAGCGGTTCTGAATCTGGATCCCATGGCTCAGCTATAACTTTACTTTGGCTGGTGGTGATATTAATTGCCGCTAAGTTAGCATCTTTAGTGGAAAAGATCGGTCAGCCTGCAGTTTTGGGAGAGCTTATTGCTGGTGTTATATTAGGTAATTTAGTTCTAATTGGTTTTGATTTTTTTGAAGGTATAAAGACAGATACTTTTATTCCTTTTTTATCAGAGCTAGGTGTAGTTATTCTTTTATTTCAAGTAGGACTAGAATCAAATATCACTCAAATGAGAAAAGTGGGCGGAACGGCTTTAGTAGTTGCAGTCGTGGGAGTGGTTACTCCTTTTGTCTTAGGAGTCTGGGTAGCTGGGCCCCTCATTATGCCTGGATTATCAACTAATGCATATTTGTTTTTAGGAGCAGCACTTACAGCTACTTCAGTCGGGATTACTGCTAGAGTTTTTAGAGATTTAGGTAAGATAAATACTAAAGAAGCTAGAATTGTCTTAGGCGCAGCTGTTATTGATGATGTTTTAGGTTTAATAATATTAGCAGTTGTCTCAGCTTTAGTGACTTTAGGGGCTGTTGGGATTGGAGCTATTAGCTGGATAATAGCTAAAGCAATTTTATTTCTAGTTGGAGCAGTGGTGCTAGGACAAATGACTGCCCCTCGTTTAGGGCGCCTGATGTCTAGTATTAATCCCGGTCCAGGGATGAAATTATCTTTAGCGTTAATATTTGCTTTTCTTTTTTCTTACTTAGCAGCCGTTATCGGCTTGGCGCCTATAGTAGGAGCTTTTGCTGCTGGTCTAGTTTTAGATCCGGTTCATTTTCGATCATTTGATAAACCGCATATTTGTAATCAATTACTTAAACATGCTGAGAATCTTGATCTTGAGAAGAAAAGGGAAATACGCGTCATCACAGAGCATAACTCTGAAAAGCACGTTGAAGAATTGATTGAACCCATTGCTTATGTGTTAGTACCGATATTTTTTATCTACACAGGCATGAGTGTCAATTTAGAAACGATGTCTGATCCGCGAATTTTAGGGGCGGCAATTATTATATCTATAGTCGCTTTTATTGGTAAATATGTGACCGGCTTATTTGCTGGAAAAGCTAATAAACAAATCGTGGGAATTGGCATGGTGCCGCGCGGTGAAGTAGGGCTTATCTTTGCAACAATAGGTAGGTCACTAGGAGTAGTAAATAATGAGGTATTTTCTATTATAGTAATAATGGTAATTCTCACTACTTTCTTCCCACCAATAATTTTGTCTTATTTATTAAAAAGACAAAATGATTAGTAGCTTGTAATACAAAGGAGGCTTATAAATTTAAGCCTCCTTTTTTCATAATTAAAATTAATTTTGTAAGGCCGCCCAAGATCCGGCGACGTATCCGGTTGTCCAACAGAGTTGCAGACTATAGCCGCCTGATGGCCTATCTATATCCAATAAATCCCCGACGATGTATAAGTTTTTAGAAACTCTAGATTGCATGGTTTTGAGATCAATTTCTGTTAGGTCCGTGCCTCCTCTGGTAACAATAGCTTTATCTAAGCCCATTAATCCAGTGGCCGTTAATTTAAAATTTTTGATTAAATTTATTATTTTCAATCTTTCTGGTTTCTTAAGTAGGTTGACTGGTTTTTCTCCATCAACTTCTGCTAAATCAATTAATATAGGGGCTAAAGTTGGCGACATAAAACCAGTGAGACAGTTTTTTATTAAACGGTTAGGTTGTTGAGCTAGGTAATTTATCAACTCTATATCCAGCGATTTGTCATCCGTATCAGGCCGGAAATCGATAGACAAGGTGACCGGCGATAGTTTTAAAAGATCGCCTACTAGGCGGCTCATATTTAAAACCAATGGCCCGCTTAATCCGAAATGGGTAAATAATAATTTACCCTTTGCTTCGGCTTGTTTTTTATTGTCTGTTAATATTTTGAGTTTTACATCAGTCAAGCTGAGGCCGGATAATTTCTCGACCCATTTTTCTGCAGTTTTAATAGGAACCAGGGCAGGGGAAGTATCGGGAATATTATGTCCCAGAGATTTGAGCCAGTTTAGACCATCTCCGGTAGAGCCTGTATCAGGACGAGATAAACCACCGGTAGCTAGAACAAATGTTTTACTGTAGTAATCAGTTATTTTTCCATTTACATCAACCTTAACTCCAATAATTTTCTTTTTTTGAATAATGAACTCAAGCACACGGGCTTTAGTTTTAACTTTGACCCGACCTTTTTTCATATAACTAATCATCACATCAAGCACAGACTGAGAACTGTCACTGGTTGGGAAAACCCGACCCTCAGCTTCGATTTTTGTCTCTAGTCCTAAAGAATTAAAAAAATCGAGAGTTTGAGTGACCCCAAATTGCGAGAAAGGTGAAAATAGAAATTTTTGACGATCTTGAAATCGAGCTAAAAAACGCCTGGTATCTGGTTCAAAATTCATCAGATTACATCTTCCGCCCCCAGTGATGAGTAATTTTCGTCCTAAATCAGCATTTTTTTCCAGCAAGAGCACATTCGCGCCCAATTCAGCCGCTCGGCCAGCCGCCATCATACCGGCTGGTCCGCCGCCAATAATTATGACATCGTAAGTATTCTGTATATTTTTCATAATTTCAGTTTAGCACATTGATAATAAAAAATGACCTGTCTTTAAAAAACAGGTCATATTTGGGAAAATACTTAAGGTAAATATTGGGTGATCTTTTCTATACCTTTATCACCCGTAGTTGTAAATACATATGATGTCGCGCCTGCTTCAACGCTATTTATCAATGTATTTTTAAAATTTGCAGACGACATAGTTAGGATAGGTACTTGATCATAACCATCAATTTTTCTTATCTCTTTGATAGTATTAAAACATTCACTTAGTGGAATGGTCAGGCTGATCAAAACTAGAGCATATTTTTTGTGCTCCATCTTTTTTATGCCGTCATTAATATCTGATACGACAGATACACGACATTTTTGGACTATCATCATATCTGTAATTCGTTTAACGGATTTTTTGTCACTGTCAATTATGAGAATATGAGTACTTATGTCATCCATTGGTAATCCTCTCTGTTTAGTTTTTAAAGAATATAGTATTACATTTTAACCCTTAGGTGGTAATTGTCAACTGTTAACTTGCTATTTATACAGATTGCCATTAGACTTAAGTATATTCGAATTAATCGTAATTAAGTAATAAACAAAGGATATGAAAGACTTTAAGCAGCGTGGCAGTTTCGGTGGCAAGAGGGAAGGTGGTTTTGGTGCCCGTAACGACAGAGGCGGGTATGGTGAAAAAAGAGGTGGAGGTGATTATCCTCGCCGTGATTCCAGGGATTCTCGAGATTCTAGGGGCGGCGGTTTTGGTCCAGCTAAATTTAAAGCTACTTGCTCAGAGTGTGGTGATAGCTGTGAACTGCCTTTTCGTCCTTCCGGAGACAGGCCGGTATTTTGCAGTAATTGTTTTAAGGGCAAAGAAAATTCCCGTCCTAGTCAGTTTTCAGATCGCTCGGCTAAGCCTAGCTATGAGAGAACCGCTTCCAAGCCTTATGTGAGCCAACCGACTCCAGCAGCGGGAGTTTCTTCTGAACAGTTAAATAAGATTGATCGCAAACTTGATCAAATTTTAGAATTCCTAAATTCAATTGTAGTGGAAGAAGATGAGGAGCTAGAAGAATACGGAGAAGACGAGGAGATGTCTTCAGAAATTGTTTCCCAACCGTTTGTGGCTGAGGTAGTGGAAAAGAAAATTGTTATGCCCGCTAAACCAAAAAAAGAAGCAAAAAAGAAAAGTACAAAAGCTGCTTCAAAAACTTCTAAGTCTAAACCAGATACCAAGAAAAAGAAAAAATAGTAAGCTAGTTTTTTTCCAAAAAGCCCGCCTTAAGCGGGTTTTTTAGTTGGGCTACTTTAAAATAAAAACCCCATCTTTTATCAAGATGGGGATGATTTTAGTTTGATTATAAGGCGTGAAAACCAGCGGTAACTATACTAACCATAGCCACTAGTTTGATAAGAATATTTAGCGAAGGTCCAGCGGTATCCTTAAAAGGATCGCCGACCATATCGCCAATAACCGCAGCTTTATGGGCAGGAGAATTTTTTCCTCCTAGCGCGCCAGCTTCGATATATTTTTTAGCATTATCCCAAGCTCCACCGGAATTCGCCATAAATACTGCAGTAACTAGTCCAGTACATATACAACCAGCAATTAATCCCATCATTCCAGCTACTCCAGCAAATATAGCCACTACCTGAGGGGTAATAATAGCGATCATAGCCGGAAAGATCATCGCTTTTTGAGAACCAAGAGTAGTGATTGTGATACATCTTTCATTATCAGGGTCTTCTTTTCCAGAGAGTACGTCAGGATTTTTAAATTGTCTCCTTACTTCAGTAGCTAACATTTCCGCAACTAGCCCTACTGCTTTCATGCACTTACCAGAAAAAACCATCACGAGCATAGATCCCATAAACAGACCAATGATTAAATTAATATTCATTAAATTAACCTGATAGTGGTCCATGAATTGAATCATGGATGCAGTTGCAGTGTTTATCATATCTCCATTAGCTAAGTTTATTTTTTCTACACCAGAACGAAGTAGATTAATACGTAGCTGATCAACAAATGAGGCTAGCAGTGCCATAGAGGTTAGAGCCGCTGAGCCAATAGCAAAGCCTTTTCCGATAGCAGCAGTTGTATTGCCAACTCCGTCTAAGACATCTGTGCGGTCTCTAACTGCGCTAGGCAGGCCAGCCATTTCGGCATTTCCTCCAGCGTTATCGGCAATTGGACCATAGGCATCAGTCGCTAGAGTTAGCGGCAAAGTAGCCAACATGCCGACCGCCCCTAAAGCTACTCCGTATAAACCTAAAGTTAAATTATCAATATTTCCGTCAGCCGCAAAATAATAGGCTGATCCCATACCAATGCAAATGGATGTGATAGTCCAAAATGTTGATCCCATACCAACAGAAATGCCAGCAATAATTACAGTAGCTGGAGATATTTTTGCGCTTTCAGCAATATGTCTAACAGGTTTATAGGCGTGTGAAGTAAAATAATTAGTTGACTCACCAATAATTATACCGACAATCATGCCTATAACTATACATAAAGAGAGACTGATCCAATTCGGTATTCCAATTAAATAGGTGGTCAAAAAAGTAGCAGCGGCTACGAGTGTTGAGCTTAAAAAAATAGCGTTGTTCATTGATCTGACTATTTTTTTAACATCATGACCATTATTAACTTTAACAGTGAAGATTCCAATCGCCGAAGCTACAACACCTATAGCTCCGATTAGCATAGGCAATATGACATACTTCATTTGCTCTGCGCTAGCCATAGCTATTGACGCTGATGCTCCTAAAGCGCAAGCAGCCATAATTGATCCCGTATATGATTCATACAGATCGGCGCTCATACCAGCTACATCTCCTACGTTATCGCCAACATTATCAGCTATCACGGCCGGGTTACGACTGTCGTCTTCGTTCATGTCATACTCTACTTTACCGATTAAATCAGCAGCAATATCAGCTCCTTTAGTAAACATACCGCCTCCTAGACGGGCAAAAATTGCTTGTGTAGAGGCTCCCATGCCAAAAGTAATCATGGTTGTGGTTATTATGAGTAATTTCATGTTTACATCTGAAACGATTTGTTCGTTTAAGAAGAGAAACCAACCGGCGATATCAATTAGCGCAAAACTAACTGCCGTAAAGCCAGTGACAGCCGCTGCATATAAGCCAATTTTGAATCCAGAACCAAGAGATTTGCGAGCAGCTTCTGCTACGCGAGATCCGGCCATGGTTGAGGCTTTCATGCCTAAAAATCCGCACAAACCGGAAAATATACCACCGGTTAAAAATGCGGCCCAGGTATAACTACTCTGCGCATTATAAACATAAGCGCTAATAGCAAAAAAAATTGATAAAAAAATAAAAACTATTAATACAACCTTATACTGCGGTTTCAGATAACTCATGGCGCCCTTGGCAACCATATCTGCAATAGATCTCATTTTCGTATTTCCAGCAGATTTTTTCTTGACCTGAACAAAAAAATTAATGGCCAACAAACCAGATAGTAATCCAGCTGCAAACACGGCCCAAAAATAGACTGGTAGGTTTGACATGTTTACTCCTTTTGATGATTGTTATTTTAAAGAACTGTTGATTATCTTAATGATAAACTAGGTATGTATTATCATTTCCACTTATTTTAGTCAATAAACAGATTTTTTAATTATCCACATGAGATAATTCCAGCCATAATTCCTCTTTATCAGATATTCTTCTTTTAAGATCATTTAACTCAGTAACTTTCTGTTGGTCAAAATTTTGATAGTTTTCTAGAAAATAAGTCATGAGTTCATTTTTATAAGCCTGCATTTTTTCTAGTTCCCATTCTAGTGACTTAATTTTCCTATGTCTTTCCTTTTTTGCTAAAAATTGTTCTCGGTTTTCTAGTTTGCCCTGAGTAGGGGTTAAATCTTCAGTGACCTCCTTTTGAATGTTCTTTTCTATCTTTATAACATATTCATCATAATCATCATGCAGTCTTTTTATTCTACCGTTATTTACTTCTACTAAGCCGGTGGCCACTAAACTAGAAAAAGTTCTATCATGACTAGCAAATAAAACTGTGCCATTAAATTTTTTTAATCCACCAGCTAGAGCTTCTGTGGTTTCAAAATCTAAATGGCAAGTCGGCTCGTCAAGAATTAAAATATCAGGTTTTGACAGAAGAAGACCAGCTAAGAGCAGGCGTGACTTTTCTCCGCCTGATAGAACTCCGATAGGT
>CAYUEO010000003.1:0-26150 GCA_964443755.1 uncultured Gammaproteobacteria bacterium
TGAATGACGAATCTTATCAAAACAACATGCAGGACAAAAGGCTTGATAGCATCGAAAAGCATATTGTCATTATTAACGAGGAAATGGGGTCGGTTAAAAATGACATGGCTTGGATCAAGAAGTTTTTCTGGCTAATTGCCACCGCATCAGTCGGCGGACTTATAACCGCATTAATTAATTTACTAATCTCATTAGCAAAACACTATGGAACTTAAACCTGACAAAATCAAATATTTGATTGTCCATCATTCTGCGACCGCCAGGGATACCACAACATTCGATGCGGTAAAAAGATATCACATCTCAAAAGGCTGGGGTGACATCGGATATCACTTTTTTATAACAGCCAGCGGTAAAGTGATGACTGGACGATCCGAAAATACGATCGGGGCACATTGTGTGGCTGATAGTATGAATTTCAAATCACTTGGAATTTGTCTGCCCGGAAACTTTATGACGGAAGTACCAACCGTTGAGCAATTATCTTCACTATTGGAATTACTCAAAAAGCTAATGTCGAAGTATGGCATTCCAAAAGAGAATGTTCTCGGACATCGTGAGGTTGTCGGAGCTTCGACGGCTTGCCCGGGAGATAATCTCCAGAAATGGGTATCCAATTTTAGAGGACAAAAAGACGAAATTGACCGGTCCGCAATTGCCGAACAGGTCATGAATCATTTAGAACAAGCAATCGATAAATTAAAACAAATACTATGACACAAGCACATACAGAAGCCCTAAAGCACCTTGCGGTCGTTTTTCTGTATTCCGGAGTCTCATCCATCCTGCCGATCCTTTTAGCTTATATACAGAATGACCCTCGCTGGGCGTTACTTATACCGATTATAAACTCGGCGTGGTACGCCATAACCCGATACCTGAAAGAAAGGAAACTGATTGAGGAAGCCCTAACGAGAGGTGATGAATTTTAGCTAATTTAAGCAATTCTGATTAGTAAACTTTTTGAGCAAAAGCCGGAACCTCAAAATAACTAGGATTATCCTTGTAAATTCGGCGTAATTGGCGTATAATTTTATCAACACGATGAAAAGATAACACCCGAATTGGTTCTAACTTCGGGACATCGTCACCGCATAATAAAAATAACCCAACCTGCGTTGGGTTATTTTTATTATTGTTGAGCCTAGGAGGTATGCGAAAGCCGGAGGCGATGCGCACTTGTGCGCCGCCGAGGCCGGGTCGGGGCGCTTAGCGAGCGCAGACTGCGGAGCAGGCAAGAGAGGCTTAGCGACCGTGACCGAATCCCTCCTTCTCCTCCAGATTGTAAATACAGCGACTTTGTGTTTTTGTTGATAAAATTATAATAATATGATATAGTTTATTGTTAAATATTTTTTTGACAAATAAGAGTAAATTGGGTTAATTACTAAGTTCGTCTAAATTTAGGGGGATTTAGCAATTAATCTAATAATTACTAACTTCAAAAAAGGACAAACCATGAAAACAATTGTTAGTTTTTTAATTATTATTGCATTTTTTGGATGCAAAAATAATCCAGTATCACCCCCTCAGGATGATAGAGACTTCACAGCCTGGAGCGACTCCTTAGCTTTAGCTGACGTGAAGGCTATGTATAATTCTGGAGATTGCTTCATGTCTGATGGAAGAACACTGCTATCAATATCCCCTTTTTCTTATAGAGATTCTATTGTATCTGGAGGCGTTGTCGATACGTCGGTACATTATCCTTATACAACATCAAAAGGAACAACGAGCGTCAGATATAAAGACTCGTTGATCTTTCAAAATTCCTGGAATAATTATTATATGGACGGAGTCCAAATGACTACCGTAAAATACGGTGAGTCTTACGGCTTCAAATTATTAAGGATAACTAATGAAAGTCATTTTCCGCCTAAGCCAAACTGGCCAGATGGTTATTATAATCGTGAAAATAGACTTTTTGTTGAAAGTAATAACATTCTTGGGGAGATTGATCTCAGGGGTTATTACGTCCTCGACGAAATTAAAGAAAGTAATAGAAATGGTGTAATAATATTATCTTTCTCTGATTTTGTTAGAAGCGTACCTAAATATCGATATCTTTTATTACTTGATTTATCGAGTAAAAAAAGGAAGGTATTTAGGTTTGATTATTAATTTTATATAAACAGGGGTTGAAAAAAACAACCCCTTTTTGTTTAATGTGAGGTGGAGATGCGATGAGAATTTTTGAGTTCGCACGGCCGAGGATAATGAGAGAAGAGCCAGCTTGTTGGCGTTTCCGGGCGGCGCAGGCCGAATAGGGCGGCGAAGCCGCTCTGTAATCTCCCCCTTTTCGCATATAAAAGGCCATTGCTTTTATTAGGCAGCTCGTGGAATATTGGATTAATGATGGTAATTTCCAGTATTAGCGTGGTTATGATGATTTAATAGAAAAGAATATTGATAGATGTATCCGTCGCTATCACTATTCCGGATAGTTTATTGTTTACCTCCATAGAACGCTGTAATATTCTGGCAGAGGATTAAAACTGCTTGAGGCCTTCTCGTTTGATGAAGAGTCAGAGATAACCGGAAAAAGAAAAGTGGACAAAATTTCTAAAGATTATAATACTGGAGAAATAAGAATTTTTAAATAAACTTAATATTAGCTAAATTTATAACAATATATTACCTGAGTTGGCTATTTTTATGTGTAATATTGACAAAATATAGTTAATATGTTATTATTATATTGTTCTTTGACATACAGCTTGTGAGTGGTTATAGCCAAAAGAGACGGAATATTTCGGTCTTTCCTGGCTATAACCAACAACAGCTTATAGCTCCTCCTCGGAGTTGAGGAAAATTAAAGGCGCAAATTAGCGCAAGGAGTTTTAAAGTGAAAAAGCATCTATTTAATATCCTAAATGCCGTAAATGCTATAAGTAAATTGAACGTCATCAAAGAAATAATGAAAAAAATTGGAGTAAGTGACCCTAATGAGGCCGTTCATATGGAAATCTCAGCTATCCCGAAATGGACTGAAAAAGACGGAGTTATTCGTTTTTCGGTTACATCTGACGGTACTACTGGCGAACAGTGGATTGCTCGTTTGGAAAGCAGGGGTTTCGTCGGAGAGTATGCTAAAAGCACTTTACGCTCAAAAGACTTCAAGCCGACCAGTGCTATCACTTATGAAATTGTCGTTTTAAAGGGCAGATTTTTAAGAGATAGTTATCGAGTAGCGAACGGACATCATCACTTCGAAGAACCGAACGAAGAAGTGATATGTCTCATGAGGGAAAAATTTTCTGATAAAGAGCTTGAAACTATGGGCTTATATTGGTTAATTGAAATGGACTCATTAAGAAATGATTATGTTGACGATCCCGATTTCCTTATTTCGGATCGTATCGACGATTATCCGTCGCTGGAGTATTACTATGACAGCGACAGCCCTGGCTACACATTCGATAATCAGCATATCGGTTTCGCGTTTGTAGTTTCGTAATTTTTTTTCTCAGAACTAAGTTCTTTGAAGTTTTGAGCTTCGGTTCTCGGTCCTTTGTCTTTTGGCCTTGGTTTGTTTATAGCATTTTGCTTTAAACACTCCGAGGTCATTTTTTTAAATAAAAGCCCCTTATTCTTATAAGGGGCTTAGTTGTTTAAGATTTTATATCCGACGAATGCTTAGTAGATAGCCGGCGATACTACCTAGAGCAAGGGGGATAGAAATTATAAACAGAATATTACTAACAGATGCTAGAGTTATATTTAAAGGCGACATTAAAAGAAAGCCACCAGCAAATAACTCAAACACGTTTTTAATTTTGCCCGCCAAGTTAGCTTGTGAGGCCATGGTAAAAGGCAAATGAGTTGCAAAGTTTTTAGCTATAGCAATAAGAATCAAAAAGCATTCTAGTATTACGACCAGCCAATAGGTTGTTGCTGGTAAATATAAATATCCGACTATTACTAAGGCAGAAGCCAGTAAAATTTTATCTGCTAGAGGGTCTAGCATTTTTCCTGTTTGGCTGACTTCATTTAAAGCTCGAGCCGCTGGTCCATCTAGCAGATCAAGAGCTCCTGCAAAAATAAATATTATTAGAGAGAGTAGGAGTATGTAGTGAGAGTCTGTAAACGGGTAGGCTATTATTAGTAATAAGAAAATAATTACTGATAGTAAAATTCTAATTATAGTGATTAGATTAGCAACAGTGCCAGTAATATTATGTACTATTAAAGGGGCAAAAGATTTTTCTATTATTGATAGCTTGTTGGGGTATCTTTCCCTTACACTGTTGGCATATTTTTTGATTCTACTCTCAAGCCAGATATCTTTTACCTTATTAATAACTTTTACTGCGGATACCAGGCGATTACTGAGAACGATTATCTGATTCATTAGCGCTCCTTTATTGTTAAGTTACAAGACTATATTTTCTTTAAATATGGCACAAATTTTTTATATATGTCAACTGGTGGTATAATAATGTTAGTTTAAAATAATTTAATATTTATGCTTTTAGTTTGGGGTTTAGTGTTTATTGTGGCTCTAGTAGTCATGGTTAAGGGAGCGGATTGGTTAATTATTAGTGCTGAGAAAATTGGCTTATCTTTTGGCCTGTCTCCGTTTATTGTGGGCGTCACGATAGTCGGAGTAGGCACATCTTTACCGGAGCTCATTTCTTCCTCTATCGCTGTATGGCAAGGAGTAGCTGAAGTTGCAGTGGCTAATGCTGTAGGATCAAATATTGCTAACATCCTTTTAATAGTTGGGGTGGCCGCTGTTATTGGACGCCAGTTAACAGTGTCTAAAAGCTTGATAGATTTAGATTTACCTCTTTTAGCTATTACCACAGTTTTACTGCTCGGTATTTTGGCTGATAGACAGATTACCTTTGGAGAGTCCCTGCTACTATTAATTACCTATGGTATATATTTAGCTTATACGGTTATTCATAAAGAATCCGAGGAGCCCGGAATAGAGCGGCCTATCTTATCAGTTCGAGCAGAAAAGATGAAACAAGCTGCTATAGTTGCTGAAAAGAGACGTCGACCAAAATTGGTACCTTTAGATTTTGTTATGTTAGTGGTTGGTATTATTGGCTTAGTTTTTGGCGCCAAGTATTTAATTGATGCTTTAACAAATCTGTCCATGATTCTTAACATTGCTACAGGAGTGATTGCAATTACGGCTGTAGCAATTGGGACTTCATTACCGGAGTTGTTAGTTTCCGCTAAAGCTGCCTTAAAGAACAAACCGGAAGTTGCCCTGGGAAATATTTTTGGTTCCAATATATTCAACGCTTTAGTAGTAGTTGGTTTACCGGGTTTGTTTAGAACCTTGCCTGTTGATGATCAAACTTTTTTAATTGGAGTTCCGGCCCTAGCTTTAGCTACTTTGCTCTTTGTTATTTCCGGTATTTCTCGTCGGGTTCATATCTGGGAAGGAGCATTTTATTTGATACTCTATATTCTATTTATAGTAAAGTTGTTTAATTGGTTTTAGAAAGCAGCTTTATGTGTCTTAAAGATTTATTTACAGGTCAAAAGAAACGGTGGCCTTTTTTGATTATTTTTCTTGCCTCTTTTTTTCTTTACTTCCAGACGCTATTTTTTGGCTATACAGGTTTAGATGACAGCCTATTAGATCAAAAAGCGGAAATATTTAGCAATCTAGGAAACATCAAACAGATATTAGTTTCCGACGCATTTTTTTCCGATAGCAAATTATATTATCGACCAATCTTAAATGTTAGTTATTTGTTTGATGCTCAAGTAGGGAAGTATCAGCCCTTTGTTTTTCATTTGAGTAATATTCTGCTTCATGCCATATCCGCTTGTTTAGTATTTATATTTTTGAGACAGATTTTTAAAAAAGATAAGTTAGCTTTGTGGTTGTCTCTTTTGTTTGCTGCTCATCCGGCTCTAGCGCAAGCAATAGCCTGGATTCCCGGACGTAATGATATTTTATTACTAATATCTGTCTTAGCATCTTTTTTTGCCGCGCGACATTTTTCAAAGACCGGAAACATAAAAGCTTATTTTTCTTATTTAGTTCTTTTTTTTATCGCTCTGCTTGTTAAAGAAACGGCTGTTTTTTTACCGGCGATTTTAATTGTTTATTGGCTGACTATTGGTCGTAGCGACAGATTACCTCGTGATAGCAAAGTTATGGTTTTATTAGGGTCAGTAGTAATAATATTTATGTGGTTGTTCCTTAGGAGCTTTGCTTTGAGCGGTGGCTCCGGATTGCTTTTGGTGCCAATTTTTCGAGATATGCCCTCGTCCTTGTTAATGTCTTTTAAAGTCAGCTATCAAGCTATTTTTCCTCTTGGTTTGGGAGTTATGTTGGTTACTGAAGATACAAACTATTTATATAGCCTACTAGTCTGGCCCGCTTTTTCTTTATTAATAATGTTTTCTCAACAAATTAGGAAAGAATATATTTTGTTTGGCTCAGCTTGGTTTATAATTTTTTATATCCTACCTTTCCTTATCTCCAGCGACGCTTACTTTAGCCATCGTTTGTATCTGCCTTTAGTCGGTCTTTTAATTTTGTTGGGTGAAATTAAATGGGTTAAAAATTGTGATTTTCAGGGTAAAAAACTAATTAGGCCGATAATCATATTACTATTTTTTTTCAGCTTAACTTTTAGTTTTAGTAAAAACTTTAGTAGTCCGTTAGTTTTTGCTAAGTCAGCTGTGTGGTCTGCGCCTAGTTCTTGGATGGCTCAGGCTAATCTTGGCGTTATTTATCTTAATAATGGTGACCTGGATTTATCTATTAAGACTCTGAGTCGTGCCTTATCTTTAAACCAACAGGTTCGGTTTGTGAGATATAATTTAGGCTTGGCTTATTATAAAGCAGGAGACACAGAATCAGCTAAAAAAGCCTGGCAAGAAGAATTAGTTATTAATCCTAATTACGGCCCCGCCTTATCTGGTTTGCAAGCGATTCAAGAAAAATGAGCTTTCGCTTTTTATGCCTTTTTCTTGTTAAAAAGCGGTTAAATATCTATAATATATAGTATAAAGAGTAAATATTGAATTCTATACTACGCGATGATAACTAGCGAAAACATCAAAAAGTTTATTCGACCTATCGCACTCGGAGGTTTGTTGTTGCTTGTGACTCTAGTTTTTGCGCAGCAAATAAATTTTACATCCCTTGATTTGGGTCGGCACTTAGCTAACGGCAGAGAAGTTTGGCATTCGCCCGGTTTGTTATTTCAAAATTTTTACTCTTACACAGAGCCGGACTTTAGTTTTGTTAATCATCATTGGTTAGCGGGAGTTATATACTATGGAATTTTTTTACTGGGCGGATTTAAACTTCTGTCAGTTTTTAACATCTTATTAGCTTTGGCTATTTTTTGGCTAGGCTTTCGTTTAGCAGAGAAAAAAGCTGGTTTTTATTGGACTGCTTTTTTAGCCTTGCCGCTTGTTTTGATGTTAAGTCAGAGAACGGATATTCGTCCGGAGTTATTTAGTTATTTTTTTATCCTACTAACTTGGTTTCTTTTAGAAAAGACCTCTGAAACTTATTTGAGAAAATATTTATATTGGCTGCTGCCACTTTTTTTAGTTTGGGTGAACATTCATATTTACTTTTTTATTGGCTTACTTTTAGTCGCTTTTTACGCATTAGCGCACTTTTTGCCGCCAGCTTGGCAGAAACTTTGGAGCGGAGCGGACGCTCAAGATATTTTACAAGCAGGTTGGGAAAAGGGGAGAGATTTAATTCGGATTTTTTTGCTGATTTTATTTATCAGTTTAATTAATCCAAATACCTGGAGGGGCTTGTTATATCCTTTTAATATTTTAAGGGAATATGGTTATGAAATAGCAGAGAATAAAACAATTTTCTTTTTAGAAACCTTAAGCACTAATCCGGCCTTTTTTATTTTTAAAGTATTGTTAGTTGTTCTATTCGTTAGTTTTGGGGCATATTGGCTAGTTAAAAGAAAATTGCCATTATTTGAATTGTTAATGGCAGTGTTTTTTTCCGGCTTAGGGCTGTTTGCTAGTCGTAATATAGCCTTATTTTCTTTAGTAGCTTGGATAATATCGAGTCGCAATTTTTCGGTGCTCAACTATCTCGGTAAGAGTGTGCAATTTTTAGCTCAACCAGAAATTATTCGCGCCAGGCGTTATGCCGGAGCAGCTCTTTTGGCTGGTTTTATATTTATACTGATATTCTATCTTTGGTCCGATTCTAGAAACCAGCGCGAGTTTATTAAACAACCCCTAGGAATTAATGTTACTAACGGTAGTGGCGATTCTGCTCAATTTTTTAGAGACAGCGGTTTGAGGGGTCCAATTTTTAACAACTATGATTTAGGTAGTGCTTTAACTTTTTGGCTTTTCCCAGACGAAAAAGTTTTTGTTGATAATCGTCCAGAGGCTTATAGTGTTAAATTTTTCCGTGATATATATAAGCCCATGCAAGAGAGTCGCTTAGCTTGGGATAAAATAAGTAAGGACTACGGAATCAAGACTGTGTATTTTTCTCATACCGATTCAACTCCTTGGGCTAGGCAGTTTGTGAATATGATTTTGAGTCACCCTGATTGGACACTAGTGTATTTTGATCGTTATACGGTTATCTTATCTCTTACCAAAGAAACCGATGATGAAATTATAAATAAATATAAAATTTCTTCGGTTGATTTTCGAAATCAAATTAGACAGTTGGCTGCCTCATCCTTAGAGTTTGGAAAAATGAACCTAGCTTCTCTAGCTGAAATTACTGGTCAGCCTGAGATAGCGGTGGAGATATACCGTCAGGTTCTACTTAATAATCCAGATGACTTACAGTCTTTAACTTCTCTGGGTTTTTTATATTCAGCTTCCGCAGACAGAGAAGATTTGCGTAAAGCGATTGTTTATTTTGATCGCGCTCTTTTAGCCGGTGAAAGATTGCCTGGTATATACAATCAGAGAGGTTTGGTTTATTGGAATATGGGAGATTATAAAAAAGCCGCTACAGACTGGCAGACGGCCCTGGAACTTGATCAGGCTAATGCTACGACACTTCATTATCTATCTGAATTAAAAAGACTACAGACAGAAAAAGCTATACCAATTTTTCCATAGTTTTAGGAATATAACTTTTCTTTGAGTAAGGTTAAGATAGCTATCAGCCCGTCACGGGGCTTTATTTTTTTACCATCTTTATAGCCTCGTCTTTTGTAACTGATAGGAACTTCTGAAATAGAGTAGCCCGATTTTAATAGTTGAGCGGTAATTTCTGGCTCAATTTCAAACCTGCGTCCTCGTAAATTAATTTTGTTTAAGGCTGTCTTTGGTATCATCTTAAAACAGGTTTCCATATCAGTAAGTTGACTACCAAAAAGATAATTTGTTAAAGCACTTAAGAACCAATTAATCCGGTAGTGCCAGCCGCTGGGATTTCCGGCTAACCATCGAGACCCGTATAGAGCTACTTTTGACGTTTGATCTTTAGAAATTTCCGATAACATCATAATTAAGTTTGACGGATCATATTCTGAGTCAGCATCGCAAATCACAAAGTAACGGCCCTTAACAATTTCTAATCCCTTTCTCACGGCCGCTCCTTTTCCTTGGTTAGTTATATGATTAATTAGTTGAAAACGGTAAGACTTGGTCATGTCTTCTAATACTAGAGCAGTATCATCAGTAGAGCCATCATTAACTACAATCACTTCTTTATCAATTGGTAAATTAAATACAGCCGGAAGCGTAGAAGCTACCAGTTTATCTTCATTAAAGATAGGTATAATAATTGAGAGTAAGGGGCTAGACATATAGTTATTATATCATTTCAAGTCGGCTTCTAACCAGCTGCGAAAATTTTTTACTTCCAAAACACTAGTTTCGATCGGACCAATAATTTCTTTTATCAGTATGCAATTTGGAGCCAGACCGCACTTTACAGCTGCTTTTCTGGCCTGGTTACAGAGACTTATCAGCTGTTCTGTTATTACCAGAGAAATATGTTTAGCAAATAAATAGTGCAGTTCTCCGGAACTATCTTTAAGATCTAATTCAAATTTAGAATTTAAAGCAGCCTCGATTATTGGTCGATTAGCCATAGTTAATTGTCCTGTCTGCAAGTCATCATACCAATCTTTAGAATCATCGGCTAGTTGTTTGGCGGCTAAGGAAAATTGAAAAAATTTTAACACCTGGCCCACTTTGTCTGCGGCGTTCTTGTCGTATAATAGATATAAAACAGCTATCGGTCCGAGGGCAAGGGCTAAGGATTTACGAGATAGTTTGATTAAAGGTTCTGGGTCGGGAAGTTTATTAGGTAGATATATTTTTCCGTTTATTACATTGAGTCTATATTTTTGAGTCTCGTGTTGGTTGGCCCGGTCAAGATCACTAAGAGTGTTATTAAATATAGTATAGAAACTTTTGTCTAGATTCAACTCATAAAAAAATGTGACGAAGTCTCTGTATTTTGTGATAGCTAATGGCAGGTCTTTAGCGTGACCAGATTGATCTAAAAAATCATCAAAAATATTTAAAGCATCCCAGATATTTAAATTAGCCTGGTTAATTTGCTGTATTTGTTGGGGCGGTAAGATGATCTTAGAGTCGTCAGCTACTGATGTGTTGAACCACTGTGGCCAGCAGAAGGCTTTTGCGTGGTGAACTTGGTTATTATTAGTCATGATGTTTTTGATAAGCAGGTAAGACAATCTTGAATTTTGTTCCTTTTCCAAAGTAGCTGGTGACCGATATTTCTCCCTGGAAATGGTTTTCAACTATATTTTTTACAGAAGATAAGCCAAGTCCGAGATTAGCTGTTGATGACTTTACGTCGCTGCACTCTTTTTTTGTGGTGTAGAATTGTTCAAATATGTGGGGAAGTGTATCTGGAGCTATTCCAATTCCGCTGTCTTCAACTGTAATAATTATTTTTTCCTCAGATGAGGTTAAATAAATTATAATCTTTTTCTGAAGGGAATTTTTTTCGAGATTTTTTTGGTTGTCGCTTGCCTCAATAGCGTTTGAAATCAGATTCATAATTATCTGACTAAATTTAGCCGGACAACCTGATAAATAAATTTGCGGATTAGCCTTTGTTATTATCTCCACGCCAGCGCGCCTTGCTTTAAATGATAATATTTCTACTAAGTCACATATTTCTTCAGCTGGGCAAAATATTTTTTCCAGGTTATCAGTTTGAATTTGTTTTCTGATACCTGACACTAAGCCGGACATTTTATTAGCGGCTAGGATTGCTTGGCGCAGATAGGATTTTGCCGAACTGATAGTATTTTCTGTTTCATCTTTGACCTGTTCTAGATTAAGAGATATGGCGGTGAGCGGATTCATGAGGTCATGGAAAATACCAGAGGATAAACGCCCAAAAGAGGCTAGTCTATATAGTTGATTAAGTTTTTCAGCATGAGCCTGACGGAGCTGCTTAGTTCTCTCGGCTAATATTTTTTCAAGATTGTCGCGTTCTTCTATTAAAGCCTGTTCACTAGCTTGGGCCCTTTTGAGAGCATTAATAATTCCGCGAGTAAAAAAATATGCAGTAGCGGCAATGATAATCAGTAAAACTGAGTATACAATTGCATCGCTTATTTCATGAGGCTCTTGTCGCCAATAGCTGGTTACCGGCCAGGTGCCTCTTTGGTGAGCTGCAGTCAGAATAATTAGAAAAGCGCTGATTAATAAAGTACTCACCACTACCAATCTCTCGTTAATAAGGATGCCAGATAGATTAATCACCAGTACTGCTAATAGTATAGCGGCCGGCAGATCAGCGCCCCAGACTATAAAGGAATAGAACATCGGTACAGAATAAACTGATATTAGCAACCAAGCTGAAGCGCTGATTTGCCCTCGGCGTGACAGATATAGTAAAAATATAAAAAATAACAAGATAGCTATGGTATAAATTATCGGAATACCCCTGTCCATCGGCTGACTAATAATATCCATGATTCTAATAGCGTTTAGAACAGCAAAAACAGAAATGGATAATATCAAAAGAATGTTTAACACGAGTTCACGAGGACATTTCTCCGGCTCAGAGCTAAGAGGTTTAATAAGCCAGGTTATTGTTTCTATTATTTTCATATTTTATCTAAAATCTAGCCGGATTAATCGCGCCAGGGAGTCCCCGGATTAAGAGCACTAGCTAGAAAAAAAGCGACTTCTGCCTTCTCGTCTTTAGGACTAGTGGAATTTTCTTCTGTTACGTTTAAATCTTTATTGTTCATAATAAAAAATAGTAGATTAATAATACGATATCGACCTAACCAATTTATTAAAAGGTTTATCGTCTTGGTAAGTTTATCAATTGTCAGATGAAGAAAAAATGAAGTAATTTAATCAGACTTTTTTTATCTTTTTAAATCAAGTTTATAGCCTCGAGTCGGAAATGTGTAAATCATTTTCTTTGCTCCGCCTAGTTTTTTTCTGAGGTTTTTGATGTGTACTTCAATAGTGTTAGAGAAAGGATTAGCGTTCTCATCCCAGACGTGTTCCATAATTTCCTGCCTAGAAACTATCCGCCCTTTGTTAAGCATCATAAATTCCAGTAGGGAAAACTCTTTACTAGATAGGTAGATTCTTTTCTTGCCAAAGCTGACTAGAAATAAATCTGGAGTAACGGAAAGTTCGCCGCAGCTTAAGATAGTTTGTAATCTTTGAGCCGGGCGACGCATGATAGCTTTAATTCTAGCTATGAGTTCAGAGACTGCAAAAGGTTTTGATAGATAATCATCTGCGCCAAGATTAAGAAGCTCGGTTTTTTCGCTAGCTAAGTCTCGGACTGTCAACATCAGAATAGGGGTGCTGTTATCTTCTGATCTAAGTTTCTCTATTATTTCACGTCCATTCATAAGCGGTAGGTTGAAGTCCATAATGATTAAGTCATAAGGATTTGTTGAGGCCATAAAATACCCTTTGTCACCATCATAGGCTATATCAACAGAATAGGAGTGCTCCTTTAATACTTTAGCCAAGGAAGTCGCGATGTTTTTATCATCTTCTACAATTAGTAAGCGCATATTTTTTAGTAGTTATTAATTAATATTAGCCTTTATATTTTACATACACAACGTTTACATAAATTATAACAAGCTACACATGAATTATTTATGAAGCTAATATGAATTTATATTAATCCTCTTGTCTTGCTTTTCCGTCCTGTAGAGGTTAAGATAATATATACGGTATAAGCAGTTTATGAGCCCAAATATATTCAAATTTGTTAGAAAAAATCGCTTAATCGAGTCTTTACGGTCTGAAAAAAGCGATCCCTTTTTGGTTCAAGAAGGACGCTTTCAATTTGGCGGCCTAAAGGATTCTTATTATCACACTGATTGGACGGAAGGTTCTTTCTTAGCAGACACTGGGCAAAAAGAAATGCTCAGTTTGTCTTTTCGGTTTGAAAAACTGAAATATTTGATTTTTTTGATAGTGATAGCTTTTTCTTTTCTTTTGGGCCGGAGTTTTTTTTTGCAAGTATCAAAAAATGATTATTATAGTTTTCTCTCAGAAGGGAATCGTCTGCGCGCTGAGGTAATCGAACCAAAAAGAGGAATCATTTACACTAAAGATTTAGAGCCACTAGTTAGAAATACCGCCAACTTCGTAGTTTATTTTAAGCCGATTGATTTGCCGAGTGATGAGTTGGAACGTGATGAGCTGCTTCGTAAGGTCAGCAAAGTTCTTTCAGGCTCGAAACCCGACTCATCTGAAAATAATGTTTCAGGCTTGTCTGTTAGTAGCGATGATGCTTTGTTTTATCAATTTAAAGATGCTCTTTCAAAAGTAAAACGCGGGTCATTAGAATCTTATCAGCCATTATTTGCAGCTGATAATATTCCTTATGAAAGGGCCATGCTTTTAGAGCTACAATTATTAGATTGGCCTGGAGTTTTCTTATCAACTAAAATTCGTCGTGAATATTTACAGCCAAATATTAATCCGGATGAGACTGAGTTAAGCGCGAGCGGCCCTTCTGTTTTAGGAATCAGCAGTCTTTCGCATATCTTAGGTTATACCGGTAAAATTGATGAACAAGAATTAGAGTCTTTAGGCAAAGATTATTCCCTAATTGATTATGTTGGTAAAATAGGGTTGGAGCACTCTTGGGAAAAGGAATTAAAAGGTAGTCCAGGTAGAAAAAATATTGAAGTCGATGCCCTAGGTCGCCAGAAAAAGATTATTAATGAAAATCCGGCTCAGGATGGTTACAATTTACAACTATCCTTGGATTATCAGCTGCAGAAAAAAATTGAAGAAATCGCTATAAAAAATTTAGAAATCGCTAAGTTAAGGCGAGCTTCCATTATTGCGATTGATCCTAGAAACGGAGAAATACTCGCTCTTGTTAGTTTGCCGGCTTATAATAACAATCTTTTTGCCCAAGGTATTAGTCAGGCTGATTATAGTAGTTTTGCAAATGATCCAGATCGTCCTTTATTCAATAGATCTGTTAGTGGAGAGTTTCCTTCCGGCTCTACCATTAAGCCTATTTTTTCTGCCGGGGCTCTTCAAGAAGGAATTATTACTCCGGTGACTAGTTTTTTGAGTAATGGTGGCATTAGAATTGGACAATGGTTTTTTCCTGATTGGCGGTCTGGTGGACACGGACAAACTGATGTTAGAAAAGCTATCGCTGAATCGGTTAATACTTTTTTCTATTATATAGGAGGCGGATATGGTGATTTTCGCGGTTTAGGTTTAGATGGTTTAGTTAAGTATGCTGAGTTGTTTGGTTTAGGTGAGACTAGTGGTATTGACTTGCCAGGGGAAAGGTCTGGTTTTGTGCCTACTGAAGAATGGAAAAAAGAAGTTAAGAACGAGCCATGGTATATTGGTGATACATATCATTTTGCTATCGGTCAGGGTGATGTGTTAGTGACTCCTTTACAAGTAGCCAATTATACAGCTGCTCTGGCTAACGGAGGTACCCTTTATAAACCACATTTAGTGGCAAAAATTTTAGGTTCAGACAATCAAGTGATTCGAAAAATTGAGCCGGAGATTATTCGACAAGAAATAGTTGATGAAGATTATATGAGAGTCGTGCAAGAGGGAATGCGTCAAGCCGTTACCTCAGGTAGCGCCAGGTCTTTAGCAGCGCTACCGGTAGAGATTGCTGGTAAGACTGGTACTGCCCAGTGGTCTTCAACTAAAGAACCCCATGCTTGGTTTATTGGCTTTGCGCCTTTTGATAATCCAGAGATTGCCCTTGCTATTTTAGTTGAAGAAGGAACGGGGGGAGATATTATGGCCACGCCAATTGCCAAGGACATATTCAGCTGGTATTTTTCAGAAGGAGATGGTTTTAAGGAAGGAAACCAGAATCAGGCTATTCAGTAATAAATAATTATATGCCTCTATATATCCACCTCTCAATTCACTTTATTTTAGCAGTTATTACAGGTTATACAGTGGGCAGATATTTTAAGAAACCTTGGTTAGGGTTACTGTCTGGAATAGTAGGGGGGTTTTTAATAGATCTTGATCATCTTTTGGAATATTTTTTAGTCTTTGGCTGGCATTTTAATATATATAATTTTTTTGACGGACATCAATTCCTGACCAGCGGGTTAATTAGATTATTTTTTCATGCTTGGGAGTATGTGCCAATATTAATTCTCATAGCTTGGTTTTTTAGAAAAAATCTATACGCTAAAACTATTGTTTTAGTTTTAGCTAGCAGTGGCCTCGTGCACTTGGTTTCAGATGTGTTTATCAATAATTATCCTTGGCGCAACTATTCCTTGATATATAGGTACCATCAGCACTTCCAGGCAGAAAATATCCTTAGCGAGGCTCAGTATCAGGAGTATTTAGAGAGTCGTTTGATTAAAGGATTATAGACTGATATTAAGTAAAATTTATTATCTTTTAGCACTCTATTGACTTGAGTGCTAATTTTATATATAATTTATTTATGATTTCCGAGAGAAAAAAATTCATTCTAGAAACCATTATTAAAGAGCACGTAAAAACTGCCGCGCCAGTTTCTTCAGGATGTTTAGTTGAAAAATATCAGTTAGGCATATCTCCGGCGACTGTTCGTAATGAAATGATGGAGTTAGAGGAGCAAGATTATATTTATCAGCCCCATACTTCTGCTGGTCGCGTGCCTACCGAAAAAGCCTATGAGCTTTTTTCAGGCATTTTAGTGTCGTCAGGTAAAAGTGGTCGTTTGCAAGCTGTTGAGGAGAAAACCTTAGAGCAACTATTTAATCGAGAGGAGGCGGCCTATAAGCAAACTGCTAAAGCGATCGCAGAAATGTCACATGAAGCAGTCTTTTGGGCCTTTCATAAAAATGATTTATATTATACAGGACTAGCTAATTTATTTGTTCAGCCAGAATTTCGCCAATTAGAGATTGTATCTGATGTCTCAGGAATAATTGATCGCTTGGAAGATATAATTGATGAAAATTTTGAAAGTTTTTTGCCGGGAGAGCAAATTTTGGTGGGTTCAAAAAATCCTTTTGGTAATTTTTTGAGCGCAGTAATGGTTAAGTATACAGATAACAAGCAAACAGGTATTTTTGGAATATTAGGTCCTATGCGTATGAATTATGACAGAAACCTGGCTTTAATAAGATTTATAAAGAATAAGTTTGAATAGATATGGAAGAGAAATTGCCCGATGAAGAGCTGAAAAAAGGAGTTTATCTTTGCCATACCGGCAATGAGTATCGTGTCCTGTTCTCAGCTTTAGATAGTTCTAATAAAGAAACCGAGTTGGTTGTGTATCAAAGTCTTAAAGACGATCAAGTATGGGTAAGAAATAAAAACGAATTTTTAGGTTATAAGGAGGTTAAAGGAGAAAAGAAAAAACGTTTTAAATTCTTACGTGAAGAAGAAGAGGAATCCTGGGAAAATAAATATAAAAGAGCTTTAGCAGATTATCAAAATCTTCTAAAACAGCAATCTCGTGATAAGGCTGAATTTGTAAAGTATGCTCTTACTGACTTTCTGCAAGACATTTTACCGGTTTATGATCATTTGAAACTTTCCTTGTCAGGTCTCAGTGAGACAGAAAGTCAAAACGCCTGGGCTCAAGGAGTGCGCCATGTTTTAAAACAGTTTAAGGATTTATTAGAGGCTAGAGGAGTAACAGAGATTGTTACTGTCGGAAAAGAGTTCGATCATAATACTATGGAGGCGATTGATGGGAGTGGGGAAATAGTTAAGCAAGAAGTTATGCCCGGTTATATGTTGCATGGCAAGGTAATTCGCCCTGCTAAGGTAATAGTGGAAGTTCAACCTGAGCGCGTAGTAAATAAAGACAGTAAAACAGAAAAAAAATTATAATAATCAAATCAATTCTGTATCTACCGGCTGACAGCTGAGTTTTACAGAACTGATGATAAATCTATGGCCTTGATAAAATGGACACCATTTTTTCCAGAGCTTGAGGACATGGAAAAAAGTCTAGAATCCATGCTTCCAACAGTTAGAGGAGACCGTTTCGGATTTACACCGGCGGTCGATATGTATGAAGATAAAGATAATATTGTCATTGAGACACAGTTAGGTGGCATTGATCCTGAACAAGTTGATGTTTCTATAGAAAATAATGTTTTAACAATCAAAGGGGAAAGCGAAAAGAAAAGCGAGGTAGATGAGAAAAATTATTATCGTAAAGAAATTCGTCGCGGATCTTTTTATCGTTCTATTCCTTTGCCTACGAAAGTGGAAGGTGAAAAAGCAGTCGCTGTTTCTGAAGGGGGAATCTTAAAAATTACTGTTCCCAAAGCTTCCGAAATAAAACCAAAGACCATTAAAATTCAGATGAAGAAATAATTATAATATTTAGTAAAAAATAATATGGCAAAGATTTTAGGAATAGATTTAGGAACCACTAATTCAGCCATGGCTATCATGGAGGGAGGGTCTCCAAAAATTATTGAAAATATTGAAGGCAATCGCACAACTCCGTCGGTGGTAGCAATATCTAAGAGCGGTGAGAGAATTGTTGGTCAAGCGGCCAAACGCCAAGCAGTTATTAATCCGGAAAACACTATTTACGCTGTTAAGAGACTTATTGGCCGTCATTTTTCCGAAGACGAAGTACAGCGCGATATAAAAAATTCACCGTTTAAAATTGTTCAGTCTGGTGAGGGTGTTAAGGTTAAAATGGGCGATAAAGAATATACGCCTCAAGAGGTTTCAGCCATGATCTTGGCTAAACTTAAGTCTGACGCAGAAACAAAGTTGGGAGAGAAAATCACTGAAGCTATTATTACTGTTCCGGCTTATTTTAATGATTCTCAGCGCCAAGCTACTAAAGATGCTGGGCAAATTGCCGGTCTAGAAGTAAAGCGGATTATTAACGAACCGACTGCAGCGGCACTGGCCTATGGATTTGATAAAAAACAAGGTCAAAAGATTGTGGTATATGATCTCGGAGGCGGAACTTTTGATGTGTCTGTTTTAGATATTTCCGCAGACACGGTTGAGGTTAAAGCTACCAATGGCGATACTCATTTAGGCGGTGAAGATTTTGATCAACGGATTGTTAACTTTATTCTTGATGAATTTAAAAAGGATCAAGGACTTGATTTATCCAAAGATACTTTAGCTTTGCAACGTATTAAGGAGTCAGCGGAAAAAGCTAAGATTGAGCTATCTACTGCTCAAGAAACCGAAATCAATCAGCCATTTATAACTACAGATGCCAGCGGACCGAAGCATTTAGTGATGAAAATTAGTCGATCTAAACTGGAGAGTTTGGTTATGGACTTAGTTGATAAAACTGTTGAGCCTTGTAAAAAAGCTTTAGCAGACTCAGGCTTCCAGCTTAGTGACATCAATGAAATAATTATGGTCGGTGGCATGACTAGAATGCCTTTAGTGCAGCAGAAAGTTAAGGAGTTTTTTGGTAAAGAACCTAACTTGAGCGTTAATCCCGATGAAGTAGTAGCCTTAGGGGCTGCTGTTCAGGCTGGAGTTTTGCAAGGTGATGTTAAAGACGTTTTACTTCTCGATGTTACTCCTTTAACTTTAGGTATAGAAACATTGGGCGGCGTGGCCACTCCTCTTATTGAAAGAAATACCACTATACCAACTTCTAAGTCACAGGTATTTTCTACCGCCGCTGATGGTCAAACTGCGGTTGAAATACATGTTGTTCAAGGAGAAAGGCCGATGGCTAAGGATAATAAAACTTTAGGTCACTTTACTCTTGATGGTATTCCTTCAGCTCCACGAGGCATCCCTCAGGTTGAAGTTAAATTTGATATTGATGCTAATGGAATACTTAATGTCAGTGCGACCGATAAAGCCACTAATAAACAGCAAAAGATTACTATTACCGCTTCTTCCGGTTTATCTAAGGAAGAGATAGAAAAAATGAAGCAGGAAGCGGAGGTTCATGCCGATGAAGATAAGAAAAAGAAAGAGGAGGTTGAGATCATTAATCAAGCTGATGCTGTATCTTTCACTATGGAAAAAATGCTTAAAGAGTCTGGTGATAAGATGAAAGCGGAGGATAAAAAAGAGCTTGAGGATAAGGCCGCTGAATTAAAAAAAGCTAAAGAATCCGGCAACGTAGAAGAAATTAAGAAAAAGATGGAAGAGGTTAATACGATTGCTCAGCGTATCGGAGCGGCTATGTATCAGCAACCTGGCGCGGAGCAGGCGGGGAATAATAATGCGGATCAAAAAACTGCAGACGCCGCCGGAGAAAAAACAGACAAGCCAGAGGATAAGGGCGATACTGTTGTGGAAGGCGAAGTTGAGGAGAAGAAATAATCAGCACTAAATGTTAGATAACAAGCCACAGAGTCTACAATTTCCGGATAATTTTCTTTGGGGTTGTTCTACTTCAGCCCATCAGATTGAAGGAGGGCTTGTTAATGATTGGAGCGAATGGGAAAAGTCGCCTAGCCGTTTACAAGAGCTAAAGGATAAACAACTTGACTCCCTTGATTTTATATCTGGAGCAGCCGCAAATTCCTACGAAAATAACAATGCTGATATTGATTGTCTTAAGCGGCTAGGTGCTAATGTATATCGCTTTTCTCTGGATTGGTCACGGATTGAGCCGGCCCCGGGAGAGTTTGACGAGGCAGTTTTAGAGTATTACAGAAACCTAGCGATTAAACTCAAGGCGAAGGGAATTGAGCCATTCATTACTCTTTGGCATTGGCCACTACCTCTTTGGGTGCGAGATAGAGGGGGTTGGGAGAATAAAGAAACAGCCGTGTTGTTTCAGAACTTTGTTCTTAAAACTGTAGCGTATTTGGATAAAGAGGTTAATTATTGGATTACTCTTAATGAGCCAATGGTTTATGCTTCTCAGAGTTACATAGCTGGCGAGTGGCCGCCTCAGAAAAAAAGTCGGCTGTTAGCCTGGCGAGTGATCAATAATCTAGCTACTGGTCACCTCTTAGCTTATGTGGCTATTAAAAAAATAAATTCTTTAAATCAAGTTGGCCTGGCAAAAAACAATATGTTTTTTGAAGCCTCAGGCGGTAAATTGATAAATAAATTTTTAACGATTATCGGTAACTGGTGGTGGAATTTTCGTTTTTTGGATAAGGTTGTAAGGGAATTAGATTTTATTGGCTTAAACTATTATTTTCATAACTTAGTAGACAAGGGTTTTGGCAGGCCACATATTTATGAAAAAAAATCTGATTTAGGTTGGGGACTGCACCCGGAGGGTATATACGAAACACTCGTCGGTCTTAATCGTTATAAAAAACCTATTTATGTTACAGAAAACGGTTTAGCGGATAAAGATGATAGACACAGAGAATGGTATATAACTGAGATAGTTAGAAACATGCATCGAGCAATCAGTGAAGGGGTTGATGTTAGGGGATATATGCACTGGTCCTTGATTGATAATTTTGAGTGGGCTTACGGTTTTCAGCCTCGTTTCGGGCTTTATGAAATTAATTACCGGACTTATGAACGGATAGCTCGTCCGTCTGCATATTTTTATGCAAATATCTGCCGGCGTAACGGAATTTGATTATGGCAAAAGATTATTACAATACATTAGGAGTTGAAAAAGGAGCCTCTCAAGATGAAGTTAAGGCTGCTTTTCGTAAGAAAGCCCATGAGCATCATCCCGACAAAGGTGGTGACGCGGAAAAGTTTAAGGAGCTTAATGAAGCTTATCAAGTTTTAGGTAACCCTCAGAAAAGACAGCAATATGACCAGTTTGGCTCAGCCTATCAAAACGGCCAAGCAGGAGGAGCGGGGGGTTGGCAAAATGCCGGCGGTTTTAGTGGTGGCGGGTTTAACATGGACTTTGAAGATTTCGGGGATATGTTTGGCGGCTTCGGAGATATTTTTGGTTTCGGAGGGGGTAGACAAAGTCACGAACAAGCTCGAGGGCGTGATTTAGAAATGACAATTACCTTGGACTTTATGGAGGCTGTTTTTGGTACAGAAAAAGAAGTTTCTTTTGCTAAGAACGTTACTTGCAAACATTGTCATGGCAATGGCGCAGAACCGGGGTCAAAAATTGAGAACTGTAAAACTTGTAGTGGTTCAGGTCGTATTAGCCGCGTGCAAAGAACAATTTTAGGAAATATTCAGACTCAGTCCAGTTGTCCGGATTGTGGTGGTGAAGGTAAAATATTTACTCAGAAATGTTCAAAGTGTGGTGGAGCGGGCTTAGAAAGAGACAACGTTAAATTAAAAGTAAAAGTTCCGGCCGGAATAGATGAAGGTGAGTCTATTAGATTAAGTAATCAGGGAGAGGCGGGCAAAAAGAATGCTCCGGCCGGTGATCTGTATTTGCGAATTAGAATTCAGTCTCACAAGAATCTTAAACGCGAAGGTTATGATATAAAAAGTGAGGAAGTAATTAGTATTAAACAAGCTGTCTTGGGAGATAAGTTAGACATCGAGACTGTAGATGGCGCTTTGACTTTAAAGATACCAGAGGGCACACAATCAGGAACCATCTTTAAACTAAAGGAAAAGGGCATAACCCGACTAAGGGGTCGAGGGAGAGGGGATCATTATATAAAAGTAACAGTTAAAATTCCCTCAGGCTTGTCTCGCCAGAAGAAAAAAATCTTGGAAGATTTAGACATATAAGTTAAAAATAAAGATTATGTTTATCGATACTCATGCTCATGTTAACTTTAACGCTTTTAAAGATGATGCTGATGAGGTTATTAGACGTTCTTTAGATAGTAGCACCTGGATGATTTTGGTGGGTACTGACCTTAAAACCTCTAACAAGGCGCTCAGTTTCGCAAATAAATATGAAAGAGGTGTTTATGCAGCTGTTGGTCTCCACCCGGTTCATTTAGAAGACGGCAGGGTAGATACTGGTGAGGATGGCGAAAGTAGCGGGTTTGTAACTAGGGCTGAAGAGTTTGATTATGATAGTTATGAAAAGCTTGCTCGTTTTGAAAAAGTGGTTGCTATTGGAGAAATTGGCTTAGATTACTATCATCTTGATCCCGCTAAGGACCAGTCTCAATTAAAAAAACGACAGCAAGAAGTGTTTGCGGCACAACTCTTGTTAGCTCGCAGTCTAGATTTACCGGTAGTCATGCACTGTCGCCAAGCTCATGATGACTTATATGCAATTTTGCACGATTTTAGACAGGAATATGGTCATTTGATTCCGTCTGATAAGCCCTGGGGAGTTATCCACTGTTTTTCTGGAGATGAAGATTTAGCTTGGAAGTACTTTAAATTAGGCTTATTAATATCATTTACTGGTTTAGTTACTTTTAGTAAACAGTGGGATGATTTAATCAGAAAGATACCGCTTGATAAGCTCATGATTGAAACAGATTCACCATATATGACCCCAGAACCGCATCGCGGGCAGAGAAACGAACCAATATTGGTGCAACATATAGCTGGTCGGATTGCTGATATAAGAGGAATAAAATTAGAAAAAGTCGCAGAAATAACTACCAACACCGCTCGAGCATTTTTCAATATTTAGCCTCTTAAAATAGCAAAAAATATAATTTTGCAGGGTTGACACATAGGTTGTTTTGCGCTATAAAGGAGGTGGAAAAAAATAAAAAAGAGTATGAACTTGAAAAATATAGTTGATCCGAAAGGTTTCAGGAGCTTAGCTTTAGCGACTTTTTATTATACCGGCGGGGCCATACTAGGTCCGCTGTTGTTTTTTGGGGGCGCTGGCTATTTCTTAGATCAAGCTTCTGGCACTGCTCCCAGATATTTGTTGTTAGGTTTACTGTTGGCTTTTTTTGTTTCTAACGTTCTTCTTTTTAAGAAGGTGGCAAAAATGAATAAGATGATGTCGGCTTATGGTCAATCACAGCCGGAGGCTGATAAAGAGAAAGGAGCCCACTGTCTGCCGTCTTCTGAGGATGAAAAAAATAAACTTTAGTCTATGACTTTGGAACTATCATTATCACCGGAAATTCTGTTTTACGTTGGATCATGGCCAATATCCAATTCTTTTTTTTGGTCAATTATTGTTACCTTGTTTATGGTTTTGGTGGCAGTTTTAGCGACCAGAAAGATTGGTTTAATTCCGGGAAAATTTCAAAATTTAATGGAGATGTTAATTGAAGGGGCATATGACTTTGTTGAATCGGTGACGGGCAGTGAAAAGAAGGCTAAACAACTTTTTCCGCTGATCTTTACCATGTTTTTCTTTGTGTTTTTTAGTAGCTTGTTAGTTTATATTCCGGGGCAATCAGCAGTTAGTATCCAAACAGCCGGTGGGGCTGTGCCATTATTCAGAGCAATTATCGCTGATTACGGCTTAGTTTTTATGATGACGATGATTTCAGTTATTCTTACTCAAATTGTCGCTATCGCTACGGTCGGCCCACTGAGATATATTGGTAAATTTTTTAATTTCAGCAGTCCACTAAATTTTTTTCTTGGTTTCATGGATTTAATTAGTGAGTTTGCTAAAGTAATGTCCTTGTCATTTCGTTTGTTTGGAAATATTTTTGCCGGTGAAGTTCTGGGAGCAGTAATGTTGTTTCTTTTTCCGTTTTTCTTGCCCCTGCCGTTTATGTTCTTAGGTCTTTTAACTACCATTGTTCAGCCTTTCGTGTTTTCGGTATTGACCTTAGTCTTTGTTTCCATGGCCTCAGATTCAGGTATTGAAGAGCCAGTAGAAGCGGAATAGTTATATTAATTTATCAATTGTTAAATATTTATTAATTAAGTAAAAAAATTTATGGACATTGAATCAGCCAGATATCTCGGAGCCGCTATCGCCATTGGTTTTGGCGCTATTGGTCCCGGCGTTGGAGAAGGTATTATTGCCTCTAAAGCCATGGAGGCCATTGGACGGAACCCGGAAGCAGCCGGTAAAATCACTCCTTTGATGTTCGTGACCATGGCCGTTACCGAATCAACTGGTATTTATGCTTTGGTAATTGCTATGATTATTTTATTCTCTTAGAGAACCAAGACTGTCCGGCTGTTAGGATATAAGAGCCGGATTTCTTAGTTTTTTAAATATTTTTTTATGAAATTGATTGAAGCATTAGGAATAGATTTCAGAATACTGGTTGCCCAGTTTTTTAACTTTTCGATATTAATTTTTATCTTGTGGCGTTTTGCTTATCGTCCAGTTTTTAATATTCTTGAAGAAAGGCGCAGTAAGATTGAAAAGGGCATGAAGGAAGCCGATGAGGCATCTGAAAAGCTAGCCGCTGCCACGGAGGAAAGCCTCGGAGTGATAGCGAGCGCTAAAAAAGAGGCGGTTACTATTTTAGAAGAAGCCCGAGCGAAAGCCGAAGTAAGATATAAAGAGATTATTGGTAAATCAAAAGAAGATATTGGTGTGATAATCAATGAAGAGAAGAAAAAAATTCAGGTTGAGAAGGCTCAAGTTTTGAATGATATAAAAAAGGAAGTGGCTGATCTAGTAGTCTTATCTTTAGAAAAGGTTTTAAAAGAGAAGATGGATGATAAGCACGACAAAGCTTTGATTGATAAAGTAGTTAAAGACCTGAAATAATATGAAGAAGGCCAGCGTTAAACAATATGCTCAAGTGCTTCTAGAGATCACTGAGGGTCAGGAAGGGGCTGCTTTGCAAAAGTCAGTTTCTCGTTTTGCGGAGGTTTTGATGGCTAATAATCAAATGGCTAATGTAGAAAAAATTATTAAGTCATTTCAGATTTTGTGGAACAAAAAGGTTGGTGTGATTGAGGCTGAATTGTTAAGTGCGCGTCAGCTTGATACAGAAACCCTGTCTTTACTCGATAAACACCTAAAGAAGGTAGCTAAAGCGGAAAGTATCGATTTAACTTTAGAAACAGATAAAAACATTATTGGAGGAGTAGTTATTAAATACGGAGATAAAATCATAGACGCTAGCCTAAGGTCCCGTTTAAGATCTTTGAGGGAAGCGATTTTGAATTAATAAACAAAAAATATGTCTAGCCATACTAAGGACTTCATTGTCGAACAGTTAAAAAATCAGATTGCCGGCTTTCAAGCTGAGAGTAAGGAAAATTGTTTTGGTAAGGTAATTGAGGTTGGAGACGGTATCGCCAGAATTTCCGGCTTATCAGAAGTTATGATGTCTGAAATGGTTGAGTTTAAAACTGCCGGGGAATCGGTTTATGGCGTGGTGTTAAACTTAAATGAAGATAGTGTCGGTGCAATTGTGTTAGGAGACTCTTCAAAAATTAAGGAAAACGATGAAGCTGTAGCGACCGGTAAAATTTTAGAAGTTCCGGTTGGAGAAGGTTTGATCGGCCGTGTCGTAAATCCTCTGGGTTTACCAATCGATGGTAAAGGCGATATTAAGGCGGCTAAGTATTATCCAATTGAAAAAATTGCTCCTGGTGTTATTACTCGCGCTTCAGTTAAGGAACCGGTCCAAACCGGTATTAAGGCTGTTGATGCCATGATTCCGATTGGTCGTGGACAACGTGAATTGATTATCGGCGACCGTCAGCTCGGTAAAACTGCTATTGCCATTGATACGATTATTAATCAGAAGGGGCTAAACATGAAGTGTGTTTACGTAGCCATTGGTCAGAAAGAATCTAAGGTGGCCGGTATAGTATCTAAGTTAACTGAAGCCGGCGCTATGGACTATACGACTGTTGTTTTAGCTGGAGCCTCTAATCCTGCATCCTTACTATATATTGCTCCATATGCTGGTTGCGCCATGGCTGAATATTTTCTAGACAAAGGTGAAGATGTCTTGATTATTTATGATGATCTGTCTAAACATGCGGTTAGTTACCGGGAAATATCACTTCTTTTGCGTCGCCCCCCG
>CAYUEO010000004.1:0-26098 GCA_964443755.1 uncultured Gammaproteobacteria bacterium
TAAATAATATGGATTTAATAAATAGCTTAATTGACAACTATAATTTGCCAATGCTCACGGCTTTTCTTTTGGGTATTTTAACCTCAATTAGTCCTTGTCCCCTAGCAACCAATATTACTGCTGTCGCCTTTATTTCTAAAGACATTAAAACACCAAAACATACTATTCTTTCAGGGCTATTTTATACATTGGGACGTGGCATTAGTTATACCTTACTGGCGACACTAATATATTTTGGCCTATCGTCTTTTAAAGTCTCTAGTATTTTTCAAGGTTGGGGCGATAAAATTCTTGGTCCAGTTTTAATAATTATTGGGTTAATAATGTTTGATGTTATCAAAATAAACTTAAAAACCAGCGGTAAGACTGAGAAAATAAAACTTTGGTTATCATCTAAAGGCTATTTTGGGTCATTAGCCCTTGGAATGCTATTTGCTTTTGCTTTTTGTCCGTATAGTGGAGTTTTATTCTTTGGCGTTCTGATTCCATTAATACTTAAATCAGCCAGCGGATTACTCTTACCATCTATTTTCGCTTTAGGCACAGGATTACCAGTAATTATCTTTTCTTTTTTGATTGCTTATAGCATAAAGACAGTAAGCAAGGTTTTTCAATCGGTGCAGAAAGTAGAAAAATGGTTAAGATATGGAGTAGCATTAATATTTATTTTAACCGGTCTGTATTACACCCAATATTTAATTCAATTTATTATAAACTCTTAATCATGAAAAATACCAATTTAATTTTAGCAATTATTATTAATATTTTTATTACTATTTTTGAAGTAGTTGTCGGTTTTTTTATTGGCAGTTTGGCTTTGATTTCTGATGCTTTACACAACTTTTCTGACGTTGGGTCTATGGGATTAAGTCTGTGGGGTGAAAAGGTAAAAATTAAAAAGGCTACCAGTTCAAAAACATATGGTTATAAAAGAGCAGAAATTGTTATCGCCTTATTTAATGCTTTGATACTTTTGGCAGTGGTTATTTTTATTTTCTTTGAATCAATAAAAAGATTAATATCTCCGACTGAACTGGTTAGCGGTTATATGATTATAGTCGCTTTAATTTCTTTAATAGGAAATGGAGTTGCTACTTATCTCTTAGAAAAAAATGCTCACAAAAATTTAAACCTAAAAAGTGCCTGGATGCATTCCTTGCAAGACGCTCTTTTTTCTTTAGGCGTAGTAATTGGAGCAGTCGTAATTTATTATACCCATTGGTTTATTATCGATCCTTTACTATCAATATTTTTATCAATATATATCTGCAAAGAGGTTTATGAGCTTATAAAACAAACTGTTAATATTTTAATGGAATCAGTGCCAGAAGATATTGATTTTAATGAAGTTAAAAACGTTTTATCTAGTTTTGATGTGGTTAAAGGGGTTGATGATTTGCATATTTGGCAAACAGATTCAAATACTCGTCTTTTAAGTGCCCATTTAATAATTGATGATATAGATAATCAGAAAAGAAACGATTTGTTGTGCAAAATTCAAAAATCATTAAATGATAATTTCAAAATCAATCATGCTACTATTCAAATGGTTTTAGCAGAGGAAAAGTTAAATTTAAATTGCGTCCATTGTAATTAATGCAAATATTAAAAATACATAACAAAACAGACTCTTGTATTCGGTTTTGTTTCGGTATATAATAATCACATAGACCTACATAAACATAATATTGTCGGGGAGACACAAACTATTCTGATTATTGAAATATATTTAAAACGCAGTCTTCAAAAATATAAGCATGAGCAAAGTCTAAATCTTTGCCAATTCAATAGATAACACAAGTATATATTCGGGTATATAACTTGTGTTTTTTTATTGGCAAACCTCAAACACAATAAGCCTGACTACTGGTGCAAAGGCCAAGCACCGATTAGCCAACTTACTGTGCCCGTTCCCAAAGTTCTTTGACAATTGTTGACCAGCCGATATTGTGGTTTTTCCTTTTTTGGGCGGATCCCTCTGGGTATCCGAAAAAAGGAAACCGAAGACGGCTGGTAAATGAGATTTTAGAAACCACGTGTGCCTATTAACTTGACTATAGGCACACTTAACGCCGTAAAGCTATGGACTTACCAACCAGGGCTTATTGGCAAAAACTAATTATCTCAGGCAACGTTTTAGAAATCTATGATTATGAAGACCCGATTAGACTAGGTCATAAAAGAAAAAAGAGAAAGCAAGGAGTAAATAGAAAACCAAAAATACCACCAAGTGAAATTGAGGACGAATTTGAAGAGTTTAAAAAAGAGAGCAAGAATAACTTTTCTATGCGTCGTACTAAATCAAATATTGTTAGGCTGATAAATGCTAACCCCGAATTAAAGGCATTTGTCACATTAACTTTTGATGATAAAAAATTAAGTGATGGCTCGTTTACCGATATTGATAAGTGCAATTTAATCTTTACTAATTTTATTAAGAGATTAAAACGGCAATACCCGAACTTACGATATTTAGCCGTGCCGGAATTTCAAAGTGATTATTACTACCATTCTAAAATAAAAAAAGAATATGGCGGTAATATTCATTATCATTTGCTCTGTAATTTGCCTTATGTAGCTAACGACATTTTATCTAAAATTTGGGGCTATGGCTTTGTTAATATCAATAACATCCGCCACGTGTCCCGTGTAGGTTTATATGTCGCTAAGTATATTGGCAAAGCATTATTTGATGGTCGTTTATTTGGTAAGAAAAAAGTTTTTTCTTCTAGACAATTACTCAAGCCTAAAATTATAATTTCTGGTCGTAGGGTTAGAGATTATATCAACAATCTAGAATCGCCTCCTGAGTTAGTAGTCGATAAGTTCTACCGTTCTGATTATAACGGAAAGGTGCGTTACCGCCTTTTAAAAACTGAGTAGCAATTATCATCTTTGAAAAAACACCTTTGATATAAACATATCGCCTAACGATATGCTAAGCCTAGAAGCTATCCGGAAAAATCTCGGCAGTCACGCCAATGATTATTCCGAAGAAGAGCTCATCGCCGCTCGGCGTGATCTCTATGAACTAGCACATCTCGCCTGTGAACATTACTATCAAAATATAGTCATTGAAAAAATCTAAATTTATGCTAGTATTCTTAATGGACACAACTTATAAAGGCAAGAAGCTACATTATTTTTATATCCAAAAGACTAAATATAGGTCGTTTTGATATAAAGAGAGCGGTGGCTGTTTCAGCAAGGCTTTTTGCCAAGTTGTGTCCGACAGTTTCACCGCTCTCTTTTTATTTATTAATCTATAATCCTATGCAAAAAGGAATTATCTATTACCGGGTATCGACTGAAGACCAAGCTCAAAATGGTGTCAGTCTTGAGCAACAGAAAAAGGCCTGTTTAGAATATGCCCTTAGTCATGATATTGAAATTGTAAAAATGTTTCACGATGACGGGCTATCGGCTAAAACAGTCAACCGCAAAGGCTTACAAGATTTGCTGTCTTACTGTGCTAAAAATCATAAGAACCTCGATTCAGTCATTGTCTATAAAATAGATAGGCTCTCTCGCAACGTCAAAGATTACGCTACTATTTTAATGGCCTTAGAAGAATTACAAATTAAGTTTATTTCCGCTACTGAAACGGTCGATAAAACCCCTAGCGGAAAATTAATCGGCACGATCATGGCCTCGTTTGCTCAATTCGATAATGATGTTAGAAGTGAAAGAGTGTCGTCTTGTATGTTAGAGAAGATTAAGCAAGGTATTTGGTGCTATAAAGCCCCTCTAGGCTATTTAAATAGTCGTGACGAGCACAACAGAGCGATTATCACCTTAGACAAGCCTAGAGCTGATATTATTAAAATGGCTTTTACTAAATTTGCCACTGGTGTTTATAAAATGGAAGATATTAGACAGATGATGACAAAATCTGGTTTTAAGACTTGGAAGAATAAAGAGTTAAGTGCTCAAACAACATTTAAAATATTAAGTGAAAAATTCTATATTGGAGTTATGACGGTTAACGGTCAAGAATATAAAGGCACTCATGAAGTGTTTATTGATGAGCATATTTTTTATCAATGTCAGAAACTAATTAAAACCGGTAACAAAGGCGATAATATTTCCACCGCTAGAGTTAATGAAACTTTCCCATTACGTCATTTTGTTTTATGTCCGAGTTG
The DNA here is from genome assembly GCA_964443755.1 of uncultured Gammaproteobacteria bacterium. Taxonomy (GTDB): domain Bacteria; phylum Patescibacteriota; class Patescibacteriia; order Patescibacteriales; family UBA12465; genus UBA12465. Next base: position 4,146 of record CAYUEO010000004.1, read on the forward strand.
TAATCGTCCGCTAACGGCTTGTATGTCTAAAAGTAAAAGTGGCAAGAAATACCCGTTTTATAAATGTTACACCAAAGAGTGCCACGGTTTAAGATCTCTCTCTAAGGATAAATTAGAATTTGCCTTTTCTCAGTATCTAATTAAAATATCAACTTCCAAAGAGTGGGCAGTTAATTATTGTAAGGTCTTAGAAGAAGTAATTAAAAAAACAAAAAGTGGCTCATTAAATAATTTTAAATCAGCTCAAGAAAAATTAACTCAACTGCAAAGCGAAAAAGCCAAGCTAATTGAAATGAAGAAAAAAGAATTACTAGATGATGAAGACTTTAAAGGCGAGATGGATAAAGTAAAAAATACTATTAACGAATTAAAAGCCGTAACTAATACTCAGCCGAATCTAAATTTTAATATCACTAAAGAACTAGAAAAAGTTTTTAAAGTGACTTCACACCTCGCCGCTTTTTATAGACAGGCTAATTATCAGACTAAACTTCGTTTACAGAGTTTGATTTTTACTGAAAAACCAACTTTTGATTTTACAGGAAATCGAACACCTAAAATTTCACTAATTTTACAAAACAAAAGAGAACTAGCAAGTGCTAATTCTCCGATAGTAGTCCCTAGGGGAATCGAACCCCTATTACCAGGATGAGAACCTGGCGTCCTAACCGTTAGACGAAGGGACCTCTTTTCTTATAATATTTTACTTTTAATCTAAAACTTTTCCCATTAATCCGGAGTAACCAGCTAAAAAATCCTTAGCTTCCATTGGTCTACCTCCAGCAATTTGTAATTTTAATATAACTAACGAATCTTGTCCACATTGTATGGCTAAATCTTTTTCATGACGGAATAATTCGCCTGGTTGACGGTCATTTATAGCTAGAGGTTTGTAACCAACTGCTAAAATTTTAACTGTTCGGCTACTAGTTTCTTTTTCTAAAACTGTAAATGTGCCTGGCCAAGGATTATAAGCTCTAACCATGCGCTCAATCTCGACAGCATTGTTTTTCCAATCTATGTGGCCATCTTCTTTGTCTAGAACTTTTATATAACTAGACTGACTATTATCTTGCGCTCTAGGTTTAATTTCTCCGGCAATAAAATCTTTTAATGTTTGTGGCAGTACTTGGGCGCCGATTTCTGAAAGCTTATCATGCAGTAATGTTAAATTTTCCTGTTCTGCGAGATCTACTTTAGTTTGCCGTAAGATAGGGCCAGTGTCAAGACCAGCATCCATGACCATTATTGTGACCCCAGTTTCTTTATCGCCGTATAAAATAGGAGCGTTTAAGCAGGCTGCGCCGCGGTATTTTGGCAGTAGAGAAGCATGAACATTAATACAACCGTAGCGTGGGATATCTAAAATAGCCTGGGAAATAATTTGACCGTAAGCCACGACGACAATTAAATCCGGTTTCAGATTTTTAATTGTTTCTACTTCTTGTTTGATCCGAAGTGGTTGAAAGATCGGCAGATCTTTTTCTAAAGCCAGACTCTTAACCGGGGTAGGGGTTATAACATGTTTCCGTCCGACCGGTTTATCCGGTTGAGTAAAGACGCCAATAATATCAAAGTATGAATCACTAGCTAAAGACCGTAGGGCCGGACAGGCGAACTCCGGCGTGCCCATAAAAATTGTTCTAATCTTTTTATCTGGTGACTGAGTGTTACTGTTGGACATGGTTTTTAAATAGATGCTATATTACTAATATGTTAAACGCATTTTTTAGTTGGGCTCTTAGTATCACTCAGGGGCTGGGTTATATCGGGATAGGAATTTTAATGGCTGTCGAAAGCTCTTTTATTCCTTTTCCTTCCGAGATTGTGGTCCCTCCGGCCGCCTATTTGGCTAGCCTAGGTGAGATGAATATATTTTTAGTGATTCTTTTCGGACTAGTAGGCAGTGTTTCGGGAGCTATTTTGAATTATTGGTTGGCTGTTTATTTAGGCCGGCCTTTAGTATATAAGTTAGCCGCTACTAAGTGGGCTCGTCTTTTACTTATCACCCCAGCTCATATTGAGAAATCGGAAAAAATGTTTTTAGAGAATGCTAATGTGGCTACTTTAGTTGGCCGACTTATTCCGGTTGTCAGGCAGCTAGTCTCTTTACCGGCTGGTTTCTGTCGCATGCCTTTTGGACGCTTTGTACTTTTGACGGCTATTGGCTCTGGTATCTGGGTGAGCGTTTTAGCTTTACTGGGATATTTTATTGGCGAAAATAGAGATGCCTTAGCTCGATATTATCATGAAATAACTTTTGGGCTTTTACTAGTTGGTTTTATTTGGATCGGTTGGAAAATTTATAGCGCTAGACGCAAGAGTTAATTTTTTTTGTCAGCAATTTTGTCGACAAATAATATTCCGTCTAGATGATCAATTTCATGTTGAATCACCCGCGCCAGCATTTTCTCGGCGCTAATTTTTTTTTGGTTTCCTTTGGCATCCAAATAAACACAATTAACTTTTTTATGTCTTTCAACGGGTGCATAGATTATCTCCCCTTTGTCGTCTAGAACCGATAAACAACCCTCTTCTTCAGTGACCTTAGCCCATGATTTTTTTGTCAGACGCGGGTTAATCATTATTAAAGACTTGGTTTCATCAGCTATAACAATTAACCTCAGATGGCGGCCCACTTGCGGCGCGGCTAATCCGGCGCCATCTTTCTTTTTCATAGTCAGGTCCATATCTTGCAGTAGCGCTTGAAATTCCGGACTATTTAGTTCCTCTAAACTGACCGTCTCGGATATCTTCCGCAGTCTATCGTCAGGGTGAATAATTATTTTCAGTAATTTAGCCATATATATATTTTGCCAAAAATACTTATTTTTGATCAATAATCTTAAAAAAATATTTCCATTTCGCTCCATCTTTACAGAGCTCTTTCGTATCGTTAAGAGCCAGCTCAATTTGTGAGGCGGGCTTTGTTTTGCAAACTTGAAAAACTGATGATCTTTTAAATCCCGGTACTCCTAAATCTTTAATTACTCGCAGAGCCAAATCTTGCCAAGGATAAGCCGGAGGTTTTATTCTTTGTTTACTTTTGAATATATCTGATAAAGATTCCATATCGGAGCAAGTTTTAGTTAAATTTGAAATCTACGCTTAAATATCCTATACCAAAATCAGTTTGATAAGCAAGTATTTCAGGTACCCAATTCAAGCCCCCAAGCATACCTAGAGTAATAGCTAGAGGCCTTAGGCCACATTCACCGGCTTCAGTCGCTAACTTTTTATCAATAGCTAGGATTGCCTCTACGCCAGATGGTCCTTCGCTGATTAAATCGATTAACCGGTTATCGAACTTAGCCCCTTTCGGAGAATAACCTCCGGGAGACTTCTTTTTTAAACGATGGGATAAATCGCCTGATGCAATAACGGCAATATTTTTATTGCGTTGGGCGATAACCCCGCTTAATCTAGCCCCAAAATCAGCCTGTGCTTTTGGATCTAAATTATTGGCGGTGGTAATTATTAGAGCCTTGGCTCCCGGTATATATTTTTTTAGTAGATATAGAGGGATGCCACTACCATAATCTAGGTTTGATTGAGAATCAAGCTCAATAGGGAAGTCTGGTCTCAGGGCATTTTTAATTTGATCAACTAAGATAGCATCGCCACTGGTCGGTGCCGGGATTTGTAAACAACCAAAATCACGGAAGTCAGGCGACATATCCGGAGCAACATTAAGCACGAATGATTCGTGAGAGCCGTGGCCATGGGGGCTGATAATTATTATAGTATCAATCGCCGCCTCGGCTAATTTTTTACCTATCTGTTCATAGGCGGCGATAGTTTTTTCGAGAAATGAGTAATTGGCTTTACCAATTTCCGGTACCAAGAGCGGGGAATGAGGTAGCAGAGCTGCTAAAGAAAGAGCCATATTATTTATTGTATAGGGTCACCCATGTCGTAGTTGTAGAGAAACTGCGAAGACAGGGGAGCGACATTATTCAGGCTATAGCCGTATTTAGCGAATATGGTTTCATCAGCAAAGGGACGTTTTTTGCCTCCGGAAATAAGATAGACAGTCGGGTAAGTTGTTGTTTTAACCAAGGAGCCGTCGTCTAGAACAATCGGTTTTTCAGTAGTAAATGCCGCTAATTCCTTAGAAGTCTTTTTTATTATTTCGACATCTGGATACTTCATATCAATAATTTCTAAGGAGACTGGATGTTTGCTGCCATCTTCTACATAAAAAGTTTCGTTTGTCTGATTATCTTGCATCAAAACCCCAGTAATATAAGTTGAACTAGCTGTGATAGTTTTACCAACCTTATATTCGGCTAAATCATCAACAGAGGCTTGTTCTAATTCAACCGGATTGAAACCAAGTTTTTTATAAGTATCAGTGTTAGCGAAGGGACGTTTTTCTTTATCAACCAATAAATATATTTGTTGATCCGGAGTTTGGACTAAAGAATAATTAGCAAACTTTAAGGGCGCGCCAGATGGATATCTGTCTGGTTCATTGGGCGAGACAGTTATAATTTGTTCTGGACGAAAGCGCGAGATAAACGTTGACCAGTTGGCAAAATGACGCTTTTGTCCGTTAGAAATTAACCACACTTGCGGATTTCCCTCGGCTTTTATAATTGATCCATCAGGAAAGATGCGTGATACTACATTAACAGGCGGACTAACTACGTCTGATGGGCTGAAATATTTATTCCATAGCTGAAAGGTACTATAGTTCCCGTTATAAACGTGAGGGGTGTAATTATAAAGAGCGGCAGTAGCCTGGTTGCCCGGTGTAACTGAGACCATATCAGGAGAAGCGATAATTTTTGTGTAGCTGTGTGGATCGCTAACCGGTTTAGCCATCGCTTGAGCAGCCGTTTGTAGTTTAGAGTACTTATCTTTAGCAATATATGTTTCGCCTATTTTGAAACCATAATTTTGTGGTTCTTGCATGTAGGCTAGAAACTGAAGAGCGGCGCTATTTACTTGCTTGCCAAATCCTTTCCAGTAAGGATTGCAACCTTGGCCAGTTGGACAGCCATAACCAGTTGCGGCGTCCAAATGTCCCTGGGAGGGGTTAGGATCATCTATCAGGCTAGCTTCTTTTTGTAGCAAGACGAGAAGAAGTTGAGGGTTAACGGTTGAGATTTTGCGACATTTTAAAGACCGTTCTGCTTCGGTCGGATTATCACTCAACACTACGCCAGTACAGTCATAATTATTACGAGCAGCGTCATAGATAATTTCCGCTGCTGTTTTAAGCTGGCCGTAGGCATTAGTAGTTGAATAGTTTTTTAAAATACCCGGTCGGCTAATCAAAAAATCTTGAATATCAGAAAAACTCATCGTTCCCGTGTTTAATATATCGTTATCTCCTAGAATAAGGTTAGGATTATAGACGGAATTGCCTAATATTTGAGCATTTGACCTAATTGGAAAAAAAAGCCATGGCAAAACGGCTAAAACCGTGCCAATAATTATATATTTTGGTATTTTCATTCCTTCATTATAATATAATATCATTGAGGCCACAAGTCGCTCTCCGTTTAGTTGCTGACTCTGAGAACCACAGCTTCTTTATCGCTTAAATCTATCTTAACTTTATCACCTTCTTTAATTTTTCCGGTAATAATTTCTCCGGCTAGTTCATCAAGAATCATGGTTTGAATGATTCTTTTTAGCGGCCTAGCGCCGTAGGTAATATCATAGCCCTTTTCAGCTAGAAGCTTTTTAATCTTGGGGCTAACTTTGACACTAATATTTTTATTTCCCAGACGTTTTTCAACTTTAGCCAGTTCTAATTCAACTATTTTTTCTAACGCTTGAGGCGCGAGACTTTCAAAGACTACAATTTCATCAATACGATTTAAGAATTCTAGCTTGAAGTGATTTTTTAAGATTTTATCTATCTTGTCCTTCATTTCTGTTCTTTGAGTTGTTTTAGTAGCCGCCTGGTTATCAGTATCTGAAAAACCAATAGAGTATTGCTTAATAATTTCATTGCCCAGGTTTGAGGTCATGATAATAATGGTGTTTTTGAAATTAACCACCCGACCCTTAGAATCTGTTAATCGTCCATCATCTAAAATTTGCAGTAGAGTATTAAATAAATCAGGGTGAGCCTTTTCAACTTCATCAAACAACACAACGCTATAAGGATGACGCCTAATTTTATCAGTTAATTGGCCTCCTTCATCATAACCAACATATCCTGGGGGAGAGCCGATGAGCTTGGCGACGGAGTGACGTTCCATGAATTCGCTCATATCCAGCCGAATCAAAGATTTCTCATCATCAAACATAAATCTAGCTAAAACTTTAGCAAGTTCAGTTTTTCCTACTCCAGTTGGCCCAACAAACAGAAAGGACCCGATAGGTTTTTTCTCTTCATTAATGCCGGCGCGACTGCGGCGCAAGGCACTGGCGATAGCCTTGATGGCCTCATCTTGGCCGACGACCTGAGAATTAAGCTTTGTTTCGGCATCACTAAGTTTTCTAATTTCGTCTTGTAACATCCGGCTAGTAGGAATTCCGGTCCAACGAGCTACTACTTTAGCAACATCTTCTTCGTCGACTTCTTCTTTAAGAATGCGTTGGCCCTTTTTCTGTATTTTTATTAATTCTTCCTGATGGACGTTGATTTTATTTTCTAATTCAGGAATGAGGCCGTAGCGAATTTTTGCCACTTCAGCTAAATCAGCTCCTTGCCTTTGAGCAATGTCTGCCTTTATTTTGAGATCTTCCATCTCTTTCTTCGAGTTTCTAATTTGGGCAATAATGTTTTTCTCGTTATTCCAATGTAGTTCTAACTGATCTTTCTTTTCTTTCAACTGCGCTAGTTCAGAGTTTAAGGCCCGGAGTTTAGTGGAGCGTTTATTAGTGGTCATGAGTCCAGCTTTATTCAACTCTAATTGATTGATACTACGCTTGAGCTGGTCTAATTCGTCGGGCATAGAATCAATTTCCATACGCAAAGAAGAAGTTGCTTCATCAATTAAATCAACTGCTTTATCAGGTAGGGATCGGTCACTGATATAGCGGTTAGATAGTTTTGCGGCTGCAATTAGAGCATTGTCTGTGATACGAACTCCGTGATGGACTTCATATTTTTCCTTAAGACCGCGCAACATGCTGACCGTATCTTCAACACTCGGCTCCGCCACTAAAATTGGCTGGAAACGTCTCTCTAGTGCGGAGTCTTTTTCAATATATTTTTGGTACTCTTTAGTGGTAGTGGCGCCAATGGTTCTGAGTTCTCCTCTAGCTAAAGCCGGCTTAAGCATATTTGAGGCGTCCATAGAGCCTTCTGATGCTCCGGCCCCGATTAAAGTGTGCAGTTCATCAATAAATAGAATAATTCGGCCGCTGCGCGATTTTACTTCCTTTAAAACCGCTTTAAGGCGGTCTTCAAATTCTCCTCTGAATTTAGCGCCAGCCACTAAGGCGCCTAAATCTAGCATCACAATTTCTTTATCTTTTAGATTTTCTGGAACGTCGCCGGCGATAATTCTTTGAGCCAATCCCTCAACGATAGCTGTTTTTCCGGTTCCGGCTTCACCAATTAAGACTGGATTATTTTTTGTTCGGCGCAGGAGTACTTGCATGATGCGACGAATTTCCTGATCCCGACCGATAACCGGATCGAGTTTTTCTTGTCGGGCTAGTTCAGTTAGGTTAGTAGTATATTTTTCTAGAACTTTATACTTATTTTCAGGGAAAGGATCGGAAATAGTTTGGTTGCCACGCAATTCTTTGAGCATGTTCTTAACTGTTTGATAATCTACCTTAAAGTTTAGAAGCACTGTTTGGGCTGGGGAAGAGACGCCTATTAAAGCCAAAAGAATATGTTCAGTAGAAATAAATTCATCTGTCATCCCGTCAGCTTCTTTTTGGGCTCTCTCTAATATTAAGGCTGTTTCTGCTGTGCCAGATACTGCCTGGACTGGACCAGAGGACTGATTAACCTTAATCCTAGGAAGTTTTTTGATTTCCCTAATAGTAAAATCTTCAATTATTTCTGGGTCAATTTTAATTTTTTCCAGGACAGGCTTAATTAAGCTTTCGTTTTGTTGGAGAAGGGCCAGCAGGATATGAAGAGCCTCAATATTAGCCTGGCCGTAGCCAGAGGCGATGATTTGAGCGTTAATAATAGCTTCTTGGGACTTATCAGTAAATTTGTTAAACATATATATTTGGAATTCTATTAATATTAACTTATTGTTCTTAGCACTCTAGCTTATAGACTGCTAATTTCATAATAATACAGGCAGTTTTCATTGTCAATCTAAAGCTCAATATGTTATTATATTAAAGTAAAAAGAGAATTTAATTATTTAATTTTGCCATGCTGAATCATAATTTTTTGACTTATAGTGGAAAGATCTCCCTCAGGATTTTAGCGGAAATAATTTATTTTCCTGTTTGGTGGTATGGCCCGGGTTTAGTTAGAACTATTAAGAAATTGAGCCTTTTTTGGCTTAACCAGGAAAAATTGATTGGATTTAGTGTGTGGTTAAAAAACATTTTTGTGCCGATGTACGGACAGAGCGATTTTGGCGGACGAGTGATAAGTTTTGTGATGCGCTTTATTCAAGTAATAGTACGCGGTTTACTTTTATTAGTTTGGTTATTAATAGTGCTAGCCGCTTTAATTATTTGGATAATTTCTCCCCTAGTAATCCTTTTTTTATTAGCCGCTCAAATTTCCTCTTTGAGTGGTAGCATATAATCGCATGGCTAAAGAAGAAAAAATTATTTTTACAGATGAACAGAACAACGGCGGTCGTGGCGCCTGGTTTCTGGAGCGTTTTTTGTTTTGGGGACGAGAGGCAAATCGGTCCACAATTTTTCTTGATCGGACAGTAGAGAGAATTAATCATATTTTTGTTTATTTAACTTGGTTACTGATTTTTGGTGGTTGGCTGTCTTTTGGGTGGTGGGTATATTTGAATGTCGATTCTCTTATCCAAGATCCTTGGACCATACTTTGGTTCTGGAAAAATTTTGATCCGTTGATTTTCTTTTTTCTTAGCACGCTCTGGTTAGACTTATTTCTGTTTTATAGACACTGTTTAAAAAAGGATTTTTCCCAAAGAATTAATTATCGGCGTCTTGATAAAAAACCTTCTCGGCATAGTAGAAAAAAATATAATATTGCGGCTGGTTTTTCTGATGAAGCAATAAGATTAATAGATGACGCTTATATTTTAGCGGCTCGTCTGAAACAGCCGGAAGTAGCGGTAATCCATTTGTTTCGATCTTTGCTTAAATCAAAAGATATCCAAAATCTTTTTATTCGTTTAAACACTGACGCTAAAAGATTGATCGAGATGGTTGATCGTCGTTTGGTAAAGCCGGTTAAAGTTACCAGACAAGAGGGTCGGAGAAGATTTTCTGGGCCGACTGAAGAAATTTTTGTTCAGGCTTTTATAGATGCTTACCGTTTAAGACAAAAGAGTGTTGATGTTTTTAATTTAATTGCATTTTGCGCTCAGAGAGATCCGTATCTTGAGGAAATTTTGTTGGAACTGGAGATTGATCAGGATAAAATTAAAAACGTAGTGGCTTGGTTTAGAGTTAATCGCCGACTGCTTGATAATTATAATAATTATCGTCGCCTAGCTATTTTAAAACCTGGGGGAAATATGAACCGGTCTTACACCGCTATTGCCACCCCAACTTTAGAGCGCTATGCTCGCGATTTAACGGTTGATGCTAAATATGGTGCCCTTGATATTTGTGTTGGTAGAGATAAAGAGATTGAAGCAATTTTTGAAGCTTTTACCGGCGGTCATAATGGAGTCTTGTTGGTCGGGCAACCGGGAACAGGTAAGAGCACTATTATTGGTGGCTTAGCTCAGTTAATGGTGGCTGAGAATGTGCCAATTTTTTTGAAAGATAAGCGCTTGCTAGAACTTGATATTCCGCGGCTGGTTTCAGGCGCTAGCGCTTCAGAAGTTTCTGAGAGGCTACTAATATGTATAAATGAAGCCAGGCGTTCAGGTAATATTATATTTTATATTGATAATCTAGAAAATCTTTTAGGTTCGAGTTCTGGGGCTAATGAGGGCTTAAATTTATCCGAGGTTTTAGCTGAAGCTATTAGCCGTAAAAGTATTTTTTGTTTAGCGGCGGCTACTAAAGAAAACTATTCTCGGTTTATTGAGACTGAAGCGATTGGTGATTTGATGACGACTGTGGGAGTTAGTGAACCGGAAGTTAATGAGGCTATTCAGATGCTAGAAAGTAAAGTTGGATTTTTAGAGCATAAATATGATATTTATATTGTCTATAGTGCTTTAGAGCAGGCTGTAGTGATGTCTAAGCATTATATAAATGATAAGTACTTGCCTCTTAAGGCCTTTAACCTTTTAGAAAAAGCAGTTATAGGCACTTCCAGAAACGAAAAGGACGGGACTACTTTCTGTGGTGGAGAACAGGTAGCGGCAGCAGTTAGCGAGATTACTGGCATTCCTCTTTCTAAAATAACTACTTCAGAGCGTGAAAAATTATTAAGTTTAGAAAGTGAAATTCATAAACGCTTGATCGGGCAACATGAAGCAGTTGAGGCTGTGTCTGCTAGTTTGCGCCGAGCTAGAGCGGCTCTTAAGGACAGCAAGCGACCAATTGCTAGTTTTCTATTTTTAGGGCCGACCGGTGTAGGAAAGACAGAATTAGCTAAGTCTGTTAGTCAAGTTTACTTTGGTGACGAAGATTATTTGGTGCGTATTGATATGAGTGAATATCAAGCGGCTGATAGTATTAGAAAAATGATTGGTGATGTTGACGGAACGGTTGGTTATTTAACTGAAGCGGTGCGCAAAAAACCATTCTCTTTAGTTTTGTTTGATGAAATTGAAAAAGCTAACCCTGATATTTTAAATTTATTTTTACAGCTTCTTGACGACGGCAGATTAACTGACGGGCAGGGGAGAACAATTAGTTTCTCGGAATCTATAATTATTGCCACATCAAATATCGGCGCCGTTTATATTCAGGATCAAATTAAAGCTAAGGTGCCAATTAACTTATTAAAGCAGGAATTGATTGATAATCAACTTAATCAGTATTTAAGACCGGAACTCATCAATCGTTTTGACGGCATAATTGTCTTTAAGCCTTTAGCGGAGGAAGAAATTGTGTCTATCGCCGCATTATTGCTTAAAAAGATTAAGAAAAATTTAGCCGAAAAAGGAATTGGACTGAAGGCTGATAAAGATGGTGTAGCTATTTTAGCTAAAGAAGGTTTTGACCCTAAGTTTGGCGCCAGACCTTTACGTCGTTTGCTTCAAGATAAGGTGGAAAATGATATAGCTAATCTTCTTTTGACCGGTAAACTGAAGCGGCGCGACACGGTGATTATTAATAGTCAGGCGAAGATAGAAATTGAAAAAGCTGTTGAACTATAGATATATGTTTTATCTCAGTTTGTTTGTAACTGCCATCATCTTAACTGCTTTATTAACTATTCTGGTTAGAAAGTTGGCTTGGCGCCTGCAAATTATTGATGTGCCTGATCAAGATAATCTGGGGGGGCGAAAAATTCATAGAGTAGCCACTCCTCTTCTAGGTGGCACGGCTATATTTATTGCTTACTTTTTTTTATTGTTTTTTTATTCAGATCAGTTCTTGTCCGGCGCCCTGCAGTGGTCTCATTTATTAGCCTTTGCTGCTGGGGGAGCAATTTTAATTATTGGTGGCGCTTTGGATGATAAATTAAATTTAAGTCCGCGCTGGCAATTTATCTTTCCCGTTTTAGCGATTATCATTGTTATTTGTGGTGGGGTAGAAATTACTCGCTTGTCTAACCCTCTGGGAGGCTTTATTAATTTACAAACTATTTCTCTAATTTCTCCACTGCTAATATCTATCTGGTTAATGGGCATGATGTATACGACTAAATTACTTGATGGCGTAGATGGTTTAGTATCAGGAATTAGTGTGATTGGTGGATTAATTATTTTTTTGTTTACTCTAACTACTCGTTATTATCAACCGGATATTGCTTTAGCAGCAGTCCTCTTAGCCGGAACAACAGCCGGTTTTTTAATTTTTAATTGGCATCCGGCAAAAATATTTTTAGGAGAAGGCGGATCTTTGTTGCTGGGCTATATTTTAGGAGTGTTGGCTATTATTTCTGGCGGTAAGATTGCTATCGCTCTTTTAATTATGGGGATTCCGATTTTAGATGTAGCTTGGACAATAGTTCGTCGTTTACTTAATGGAAAAAATCCTTTTAAATTTTCTGATCAGCGTCACCTCCACCATCGCCTGTTATCTTTAGGCTTGAGTCAAAGACAAACAGTTCTGATCTTTTATTTTTTATCTTTTATTTTTGGTATCAGCGGTCTCTTTTTGCAAAGTCGGGGCAAGTTAGGTGCTTTAGTAATTCTTTTAGCGGTCATGTTAGGGATAGTTATTTTTATTGAACGTTTTGATCGTCGTAAAAGACAGATATTATGAAAAAATTACTTTTTCAGGTGTGCTGCGCTCCTTGTGGCACCTATACTACTTATGAAAGCTTGGCGCCTCGTTTTGATGTGACCTGGTTTTTTTGTAATCCTAACTTGGTAAATAAATCAGAGTATGACAGGCGTTTGGAAGCGGTTGTTAATGTGACTCAGAAATTTGGCTGGCCTTTAATTATTGATCCTTACGAACATTCCCAGTGGCAAAAGATGACTTGTGGCAGAGGAGGGGATCCAGAACGTGGTCCTAGGTGTCAGCTTTGTTATCGCGATCGTTTGTTTAAGACAGCTAAGTTAGCTTCGGAAAAAGGTTTTGATTTATTTGGCACTAGTCTTTTAGTTAGTCCTTATAAGGATGCTGCCGGAATTACTGCGTTAGGTAGCGGAGTGGCGAGCGTTTTTAATCAGGAATTTTTAGCTGAGGATTTTCAAGTAAATGACGGCTATAGAAAGAGTCAGGCGCTGGCTAAAGACTTAGGCCTGTATCGACAAAAATTTTGTGGTTGCGAATATTCTCTCTCGCCTGAATTAGCTAAGAGTATTTTACTTAGTTTATTTATATCAGCGTGTTTTTTGATGGGTTTTGGATTTAGTGTTCAGGCGGCGGATATTGATACTGATGGCGATGGTTTTAGTGATCAAGAAGAAATTTTAAACGACTATTCTCCTTTTAATCCTGATGCCGTAAATATTAAAGACAGTGATGTTGATCAAGATGGCTTAAGTGATTATTGGGAATTAAAATATGCTACTGATCCATTTTTAGTCGATACTGACGGCGATGGCTATGGCGACTTTGAAGAAATAGATATGGCCTTTGATCCCTTATCCGCTGAATCAGTTCGGCTGAGCCAAGAAATTGAAATTGATTTAAAAAATCAAAAGATGTTGTATAAAGTTGGCGAACAGGTTTGGCGTAGTTGGCCGGTTTCAACCGGAAAAGCCAGCATGCCTACACCAGCTGGTAAATTTAAAATAGCTAATAAAGCTATCAAACCATGGTCAAAAGCTTATGGCTTATGGATGCCATATTGGCTTGGTTTGGCAGGGGAAAGTATTCGTACCGGTAGTATCGGCATCCATGAATTACCGGTTTGGCCGGGTGGTTACCGCGAAGGAGAGGACCACTTGGGTAAGCCAGTTTCACATGGCTGCATTAGATTGGGTGTTGGTTCGGCTCAGTATCTTTATGAGAGAGTTGAACCTGGAGTAGTGGTAATTATTCAATGACAGGGAGCCTGTGTTATAATGAGATAATATTGTATAAATAAAAATTATGAATAACCAGAAAAAAAGATTATTACTATTACTTATATTGATGCCGTTTCTGTTATCGGCCTGTTCTATGCCTTGGAAAAAAAAGCCAGAGCCGCCGACTTTAGTATTTCCTGAGGTGCCAGTAGAAGGTGCTAAAGAAGAAGAAACAGAAACAATTGTTCCGGCTGAATCTAGTAAGGTGAAAAAATTTGCTGATTATCAAGAACTAGCCGCTTGGATGGCTGAAAATAGTAACCCAGAATCATTTTTACGACGTGACTTTTCGACTATGGATTCTGTCATGTCTCTAGAAGTAAACCAAACACTCAAATCCGAATCAACTACTTCAGACTACTCTCAAACTAATAATCAAGTAGCTGGAGTTGATGAACCAGATATTATAAAAACAGACGGGAGTTATATATATGCGTTAGTGCGAAATGAATTACTGATTATTAAAGCATCTCCTGCCATCTCTTCAGAAATCGTTGGTAAAATAAGTTTTAAATCTCGACCACAAGATATATTTATCAGTGGCTCAAATTTAGCAGTTTTTGGTTCTGATGATCAGATTAATACTTTACCTTTTTATAAGGATATTCGTCGTTATAATCCCTATTCGTTTTTCATGATTTTCGATGTCAGTAAGCCGGAAAATCCTTCGATTGTTAGGGATCTTAAGTTTGAAGGTCGCTATAGCGCTGCGCGTTTGATAGGTGATCATGTATATTTTATTACTTCTACGCCGGGATCATATGTTGCTAATGAGCCACTGGTGCCGCGCCTGATAGATGGTGGTGTTGAGGTATCTTCTGATTGTAAAGCAGATGGAAAATGTTTTGCGCCTTCGGTTTATTACTTTGATATTCCTTATAGCTCCTATGATTTCACTAGTATTTCTTCGATTAATATCAAAGATGCTACTGAGCCGGTGAGTGGAGATATTTATTTATTAAATAGTGGTCAAGAACTTTTTGTATCAGAAAATAATATTTATATCACCTATACCCAGTATCTGAGCGAGTATGAAATAGAACAGGCTGTTAAAAAAGACATAGTTACTCCATTGCTGAGCGCTGAAGATAAACAACGGGTAGCAGATATTGAAGCTTCTCCTAGTCACGTTTTAAATGTTCATGAGAAGAAATCTAAAGTTGCTCAGATTATTGATCGTTATCTAGCTTCTTTATCGGCCACAGAACAAAAGAAAATAGCTAATGATATAGATAAGGGTCTGGAGAAGAGAATGACTTTAGAAGCTGAGACCATGGAGCAGACTATAATTCATAAAGTCAGCGTCAAGGGCAGTCAGCTCGAATATTCAGCCATGGGGCAGGTTCCTGGTAGACTTTTGAATCAGTTTTCTATGGATGAGTTTGAGGGAAATTTCCGAATTGCCACTACACGTAGTGCCCAGTGGTCAAGACTTAGTGACGAATCCGCGCCTTCCTATAATAATCTCTATGTCTTAGATGAGGGCATGAAAATTATCGGACGTCTGGAAAAACTAGCTACTACAGAAAGAATATATTCCGTTCGTTTTCTAGGAGAGAGGGCTTATATTGTGACTTTTAAGCAAACCGATCCGTTATTTGCGATTAGTTTAGCGGACCCAACCAAGCCACAAGTACTTAATGCTATTAAAGTGCCAGGCTTTTCAAATTATCTTCACCCCGTTGATAGTACTGGCAATAAATTGTTTGGTTTAGGTCGTCATACCGAAGAAACGGCAAACGGCGGGGTCAGTATTAAAGGGATCAAGCTTTCACTCTATGATTTTACTGATACCTCTAAACCCCAAGAGTTAGACAGTTTCTTAATTGGTGATTCTAGTACGGATTCTATAGCACTAAGTGATCACCGCGCTTTCTTATATTCAAAAGATAAGAACATTCTGGTTATTCCGGCCGTGATGAGAGAAGGTGGCCAGCTAGTTTTTGCCGGGTCTTTAGTGTTTACAGTGCTGGACGATAAGCTAGACCTAAAAGGAAGAATTGACCATTCAACCGGCGGTTATGTGGCCCAGCCAGATTTTTGGAGGGGTTATAGTTATTATGACAACACAGTGAAAAGAAGTCTTTATATAAACGATAATCTTTACACTTTTTCTAATAAATATTTAAAGATTAATAGTTTAGATGATTTGAGTGAGGTCAAAAGCGTGCAATTGACTAGTGGCGGAGATGATTATATCATTACTCCGATGCCACCTATCGAAGATGATGCTCTTCCAGTTCCTGAAACTGAGCCAACCCCTGAAACTGAGCCAGCTCCTGAAACCGCGCCAACCCCTGAAACTGAGCCAGCTCCTGAGACTGAGCCAACTCCTGAAACTGATTCAGCTCCTGAAGATATTCCCCTAATTCCTTAATTTAATTATGAGATATAAGAGATACATTCCCTTGGTAACACCTATTATAGTTTGGTTTCTTAGCCAGGCGTATTTAGCTAAACCAGATTTGTTTTATTCTTCTTTAGCTATTGGAGCCTTACTGATTGTTTTTAGTGTTAGGCACATTGCCTTGAAGAGACAAGATAATTGGTTGTTATTTGTTATTGCTCCAGTCTTATTTTTCTTGAGTTTAGCCTCTTATGTGGCAATAATTATTAGTTCATTTTGGATTAAGATAATTTTTTTGGCCACAGCCTGGTATTTGTTTTTATATTTAAAGAACCTATATTATTATTTTAATGCTGATGATCCTGAGTCTGTTGAAAAAAGAGCGGCTCGTTTAGATAATCTTTTTATTGCCGGTGGCTTTTTAACTTTATTTGCCACTACAGCTGTTTGGTTTGGCTTGCCAGCTTTCGTAAATTGGTCGCCGCTAGCTACTTTACCTGTTTTAGTTTTGGTAATCATGTTGCTGTTTGTGCAGTTTAGCCTTTTTTCTCCTAACCAGTCGCGACCGTTGGGACCGACAGCATTTTTAATAACGCTGATATTAACTGAAATAGCCTGGGGATTGTCTTTACTGCCCTTGAATTTCCATATTTTAGCGCTGTTTATGTCTATTAATTATTATCTTGGTTTAACAGTGCTAAGATTAAAATGGAGTGGCTCTTTAAACAGGCGAGCCCTGCAATTGCCTTTGATTCTTAGTGGTATAACCATCTTTTTTATATTTATTACTTCCCGTTGGCTATAGAAAAATAAATTCTTAATATTCCCATATGCCTAAATTATCAATGCCTGACAAATCATTTTGGACAATTTTATCTATAGCCGTTTTTTGCGGTTTAGCGGCGGGAATTTTTGGCTCTCTGGTGAGCCGGATTTATGTCTATCCCGATTATTTGTCTAGTAATGTGGATTTATCAAATTTAAGGGCTAATAACACCGGCTTGGTGATACGTGACCCTAAGACGGTTATTGTTAGTTCGGACCTTAAAGTATCAGAGACAGTGACTAATCTGCAACCGGTTTTAATCGGGATATTTAAAAAAGCGACAGAAGTAGATAAGTTAGATTATTATCCTCTGAATGATCCGTTATTTATTGGCTTAGTTATTACTGCTGATGGTTGGGCTATTGGACAAATGCCCACTGATTTAGATCAGACTGTCGTTGAAGATTATGTAGCTATTACCAGCGATAAGCAGATTTACGAAATTGATAAAGTGTCTAACTTACCCGGCTTACCCGGTCAACCTTTTATTTTTCATCTCGCTGGTGCTGCCAATTTGCCGGTTAAAAAGATTTTAGCTCGGCCAGAGTTGAGTCTAGGCGCCTCCTTGTTAGTCATTAAGGGCAGAGAATCTATTTGGCCCACTACACTAGCCTCTTTATCAAAATCATCTGGGGTAAAAAGTAGCGATTCTTTAACTGCTAGTCTTTCCTTGTCCGGGATAGACGCGAATGATTGGAAAAATTCTTTTGTCTTTGATATGGCTGGTAATTTAGCGGCTGTCGTTACAAAAGACGAAGAAGTAGTTCCAGCTTTTTCATACAATGCTTTATTAACTGACTTAGCTTTAATTAAACCTTTAGCTCGTCCGTATCTGGGAGTTAACTATTTAGATCTTAGTTCTGTCCGTTTAGTTGAAGTAGGTCCAGATCGCGGGGCTCTAGTTTATGCTGCTTTAGGTGAGCTGGCAATTGAGAAAGGTAGCCCAGCTGAAAAAGCCGGTTTAATAGCTGGAGATATTATTACTTGGGTAAATAATAATGAACTAAGTAAGGATAAAGATTTAGCTGATGTTATTTCTACTTATCGCGCCGGTGACAAGATTGTGATTACTTATCTTAGAGATGGTGTTGAAAAAACAGTAGAACTTATTTTAGCTGAAAAAAAATTAAATTTAATTAGTTTTAGACATGAAAATTAATTCTCTTAGAAAGGCAGAAGGTCTGCGAGGCAAAAGAGTTTTTGTACGAACTGATTTTAACGTTCCTATAGCGAAAGGCAAAGTGCTTGAGGACCATAAAATAATAGCCGGCTTAGAAACTATAATTTTTCTGTCACATATCGGTGCAAAAGTTATAGTAGCTAGTCATTTAGGTGACCCTCGGGGGAGAAAAGTATCAGCTCTAAGTTTAAAGCCGGTAGCTGATCGTTTGCGAAAATTGTCTGGACAGTCAGTTAAGTTTCACGCTCAGATAATAGGAGGTGCGACAGTTAAGGCGGTGGAAAAATTAAAAGATGGAGAAATTATTCTACTTGAGAATTTACGTTTTAATCAGGGAGAATACAACGATGCACCAGTTTTTGCGGCTAGCTTAGCTGAGCTAGCAGATATTTACGTAAATGATGCCTTTGCCGTTAGTCATCGTAGTCAAGCTTCAGTTTCAGCTATTAAAAAATATTTACCAAGTTACGCAGGCCTATTATTAGAGAAGGAAATATTATCTTTTCAAAAGATTATCCAGCCCAAGAAACCCTTAGTAGTAGTATTAGGCGGAGCTAAAATATCTACTAAAGCGCCTTTAATTAAAAATCTTCATGTATCTAGTTCTAAAATATTAATCGGTGGTGCATTAGCTAATAATTTTTTGCGCCAGTCAGGTAGAGAGATAGGTAAATCTTTATTTGATGAGGGAAGTGAAGCAGTAGTTAAGAGTTTATTGCGTAATAAAGGTATCATGTCAAAATTGATACTACCGGTTGATTATGTGGTTAAAAGAAAAAATGGTCGTGCCTATGCTGTTAGTCAGGACGATGTTCAGTCTAGCGATAAAATACTAGATATTGGCCCGGAGAGTATTAAAACTTTTAGTCGTTATATTAAAAAAGCTAAAACACTTTTCTGGAATGGTCCTATGGGCAAGTTTGAGGAAAGAAGTTTTAGACACGGAACTTTAGCAGTAGCTAGTTTAGTGGCTGCCAGATCCTCTGGCTTGGCATATGGTGTGGTAGGAGGAGGAGAAACAGTAGCCGCCTTAAAGTTAGCTGGATTATCTGAATACATCGATTGGGTTTCAACAGGTGGAGGAGCATCGTTATCTTATATTGGTGGAGTAAAAATGCCCGGCTTAAAGGGCATAATAAAAGCTTGAAAAATATGGCCAAGATAATTAGTCTTACAGCTCAAGAGATTCTTGACTCACGCGGTTTTCCGGCTATTAGCGTGACGGTTGCGCTCGAAAAAGGTTTGTCCGCCTCAGCTAGCGGTGCCAGTGGTGTTTTTATTGATGGTAATGAAATTTTAGAACTACGTGACGGAGATCATCGTCGCTATAGAGGACAGGGCGTTCTAAAAGCAATTGGGAAAATAGATGATATTATCGCTCCCGCTCTTGTGGGGCTAAAAGTTGAAGATCAGGAGGCAATAGATAAACTACTGGTAGAATTAGATGGTACTTCAGATAGGAGTAATTTGGGGGCTAATACTATAATTGCAGTGTCCATGGCAGTCTCTCGAGCGGCCGCTCTGGCTGCTAAAAAAGAATTGTATGCTTATTTGGCAGACAGTTTTAGTTTAGGTAAGCCGAGTATCCCTGTGCCAATTTTTAATCTTTTTAACGGCGGTAAACATGCCGATACTAATCTTGATTTTCAAGAGTTTTTAATTATTCCCAAAAAACAAGATACTGCTAATATGATTAGGGTCGGAGCGGAAATATTTCATGAGTTAGGTGATGTGCTCAGAGAGTCTGGTTATGACACAGATACTGGCACCGAAGGCGGTTATGCTCCGGACATGGATTCTAGCATCGAAGCTATAGAAATGATTATGGCTGCCTCTTTACGTGCCGGCTATAATCCAGGCAGGGAGGTTAATCTGGGAATTGACGTCGGTTCATCAATTTTGTATGACTCTGAAAATAAAAAATATATTTTTCCTCTTGATCATGCTTATTTCCATACCTCTGACTTGATTGGTCTTTATCAGCAGTGGTTAAATAAATATCCGATAGTTTATATTGAAGACGGATTAGCTGAGGATGATTGGGCGGCTTGGAGAGAGTTAACCTCTACTCTGGGCAATAAAATAATGATTGCTGGTGATGATCTATTTTCTACTAATGAAGCTAGATTGCGCCAGGGCTTAGCAGAAAAAGCGGGTAATACTATCGTTATCAAGCCAAGTCAAGCGGGCACTGTCACAGAAACTATTAAGTGTATTAAATTAGCCCAAAGACACAATTATCAGATCGTTTTATCTCAACGGGGCGGAGAAACTAATGATGATTACATTGTTGATTTAGCCGTAGCTTGTCAGGTAAATTATCTTAAGGCTGGATCTTTAGCGCGGGGCGAGAGAGTGGCTAAGTATAATCGCTTGCTCAAGATTGCTTCTATTATAGAATAATTATATGGTAGTTTTAGTTTTAATTGATGGCTGGGGCATTGCACCGCACGGCGAAGGTAATGCTATTACTGCTACAGACATGCCGTTTATTAGCCGTTTGATTAAAGAATATCCCGTAGCTGCCCTTGAAACAGGGGCGCCTGATTGGAATACTCGTTATCTGGCTATGGGTTCAGGCATAAACACTTCTGGTAATGATGAAATTCCAGCCACTACCTTATCAGCGGTTATTTCTCAGGCCGGTCTGCGGCAGTTTAAAGTTAGTGATTCAGAACGCTATGCTGCCGCTACTTATTTTTTTAATGGTCTAACAGAGGATAAGCCGACAGGAGAGAGTTGGAAAATTATTTCTGAGAAAAGTGGACTAGCAAATAAGGCAACAGCTGATTTTCGAGCTGTTTTAAAAACTGGTTTACAAGAGATAAAAAGTGCGGAAGCCGCTGATTTTATAGTCATCAGTTTTTCTTATCTTGACCTGGTTGTATTATCTGACGCTGATAAGCCAGAGATAGTTTCTAAGGCTGTTCAAGTAATAGATAAAAGTCTTAAGTCTATCCAAGCTGAGGTAGAAAATAAAGGCGGAGTGCTTTTGATTTCTTCGGCTGGAGGAAACGCAGAACAGCTGTTAAATTTAAGAACGGAAGAGATAGACAAGAATTTAACAATTAACCCTGTACCATTTATTGTGGTTGGAGAAGATTATAAAGGTTTATCTATCGGCGGAAAAGATGCTCCTGATAATGATTTGAGTGTCTTATCTCCAGCTGGATCAATTGCAGATATCGCGCCTACTGTTCTTACTTTATTAAATCTAGAGATTCCCAGTAGCATGACTGGAAAAAACCTGCTCGATTAATAAAAACAAAAACATGCTTCTTAAGAAGCATGTTTTTTATTTGGAAAAGTTAGAGGTTAATTACGCTAGAAATATCCAATAACCAATTAAACTAGTGGCAGCTCCTACTAATCCACCGATTAATACTTGCAAAGGCGTGTGGCCAATTCTTTCTAAAAGCTTAGGATAGCTTCTGTCTAGAAATTCATCTTCTTTTAAATCTTTAACGAGAATGTTTAAAGTTTTTCCGTGTTGCCCTAAATAGTTACGTAAGCCAACTGCATCAGTGATTACAATCATGGCGTATACGAAAGCAACTGCAAATATTGGGGAGTATATATTTTCACTCAGACCGATGATTACTACTAGAGAAGTTACTACAGAAGTATGGCCGGAAGGCATATCAGAATAGGCAAACACATGACGCCAAGTGATCTTATGCTTAAAAGATTGGATAAATACTTTTGTGCCTTGAGCTAAGATGAAAGCTATTATCGGGCAAATTAGATATATATATTTCCCGATGAATTCGATTCCTGCCATATAATTATATGTCCAGATTCTGAACCTTTTGGGCATGAGTCTGGATGAAATTTTTTCTGGGAGCGACATTGTCGCCCATTAACATATCAAATATTTGATCAGCTTTGGCGGCATCTTCAACAGTTACTTGTTTGACA
>CAYUEO010000005.1:0-22131 GCA_964443755.1 uncultured Gammaproteobacteria bacterium
TGCGGCCACAAGCCCCTCAAGCTTGCGTGTCTACCAATTTCACCATTCGCCCAAACAGAAAAAGGTCTCTTACTTAACGACCTTTTCTTTTAATTTCTTCTTGTACCCATCACGCAAATAATAAAGCTTAGCCCGACGCACAGCAGCTTGCTTCTTAATTTCAATTTTAGTGATAGTCGGTAAATGAAGGGGAAAGATTTTCTCTACTCCAATACCTTCTGAAACTTTACGAACAGTAATAGTGGCTCCAACCTCTTTATTATGCTTGCGCGCAATTATTATACCTTCAAAATACTGGACGCGCTCTTTTTCTTCGCCTTTAGAATTCAATTCTTTAATTTTCTGATAAACTCTGACAGTCATGCCAGGCTTCAGGTCTAGTTTGGTTTCAACCATATGTTTAATCCACAAACGAGACCGGCGGTCCCGTTTCATTTCTATTTAATATTGAGAAAATCTGGTCTAATACTATAATTAATTTTTGCTGTTGTCAAGGACGGATAAGCTTTTTTCTCTAGCTTCTATGACGATCTGATAAACTTTTTGAAAAACTTCTTCTGGCGTTAAGCCGGTTGTATCTAAATAATAATCATAATGCGCCTTATCGTTAACATCAACACCATAATATTTTTGATAACGCAAGCGATCACTATTTAATCTGGCCTGTAAACTGAGCTTTACATCTTCAGGGCTAGTTAGATTTTTATCCTCATTTCTATCATTTTTTTGCTGAAGATGGTGAAAAATTCTTTTATAACCTTCCTCTTCGCTAACATCCAAATAAAGCTTAAAAGAATGAGGAATAAAGTGCCAGGAAGTTCGGCCTTCAATAATAAAGTTATCACTTGACAAACCAAGCTGTTTTTGATATTCGTCCACCTCTTTATCCGTTGACGGGTCAACTTCGCCTAAGGCGTTATACTCAGCTAAGGTCATGCCCTTCTTTTTAGCCGCTTCCCGCCTGATGCCGCCAATATAATATCGCGGCCAAGATAATTTATCGGCCAACATCTGCGCTACAGTACTTTTTCCAGAGCCGTGAGCTCCGCTAATTGTTATGATCATTTTTTACTTTTTTCTTGATATTGTCTATCATTATATAAGTATACAGAAATTAAGCAAGAAATCCATCATTTTTACCCTATGTTTCTAGAAAAATTGGAAGTACAAGGATTCAAATCCTTCGCTAATAAAAACAAGTTGATTTTTTCCGGCCTGATTGATGGAGAAAAAAGAGGCTTAACAGCTATCGTTGGACCTAATGGGTCAGGAAAATCAAATGTTGCTGACGCTGTGCGCTGGGCTCTAGGCGAACAAAGTCTTAAAACTTTGCGGGGCAAAAAAAGTGAAGATGTTATATTTTCCGGCTCTGATCAAAAACAACGTTTAGGATTAGCCGAAGTTTCTTTGTATTTAAACAACAGTGACATTAACACCGGTCATAAAGCATCCACAGAATCTATCGAAGGGGAAGGAGATTTAGACAAGATAATTCTTAATTGTGCAGAGATTGTAATTACTCGTCGCCTGTATAGAAGTGGGGAGAGTGAATATTTGCTTAATGGCAGCCGAGTCAGACTCAGTGATATTCAGATGCTGCTCGCTAAAGCTAATTTTGGTCAGAAAACTTATAGCGTGATTGGCCAGGGTATGGTAGAAAATTTTTTGACTACTTCGGCCGCCGAAAGAAAAGATTTTTTTGATGAAGCTACTGGCGTAAAACAATTCCAAATTAAACGAGATGCTTCTTTAAATAAACTTGAATCTAGTTATTCTAATCTACAGCAGGTTGACATGTTGCTATCTGAAATTCGACCTCGCCTTAAAAGTCTAACTAGAAGCGTTGAAAAACTACAGCGCCGAGAACAACTCGAAATAGATTTAGGTGGTAAACAACTAAAATATTACGGATACCTGTGGCAAGAAAGCACTAAAAAATTAGAAGAAAAAAACTCCCTCTTCTTATCCAAGGAAAAAGGTAAGCGAGAAAGAGAAAGGGTGCTTCAAAAACTAAACGA
This sequence comes from uncultured Gammaproteobacteria bacterium, assembly GCA_964443755.1. Taxonomy (GTDB): domain Bacteria; phylum Patescibacteriota; class Patescibacteriia; order Patescibacteriales; family UBA12465; genus UBA12465. The sequence goes on from CAYUEO010000005.1 coordinate 2,019, forward strand.
TGATTTGGAAAAAATTCGCTTAAGCGACAATCGTCCTAAAATGGATCAGATACAAACTCAGATTCAAGCTTTAGGATTACAAAAGGACCAATTTTTAAAAAAGATTGCCCGTTTGCAAGCAGAAAGTGCCGTCCAATTAGAGGCTAAGGGGAAGTTTGATGTCTCCTGGCTTAACAACAAACAGGAAGAGCTTAACTCCCAACTTAAACTAGCCGAAAAAGAGCTTGAAAATCTGGTTACGGCTACTAATCATGAGGAACTACAAGAACGAGAAAAAGACTTACACGATATTCAAAGGCAAATTACAGAATTAAGCACAGAACTTGCTCACTTAAATAAAAATGTCAATCAACTAGAGGGATCTGAGGATCAAAATAAAAAACTGAGCCGCTTAATTGAAGCGTTTATATTAAAACTGGATGAAGTTGCGCTACTAAACGATATTGAAAAAATAAAGGAGACGCTAGCTGCAATAAAAGCGGACTGGCAAAAAGAAACTCGTAATCTAAGTGGGGATGACTGGCGAAGAATTAAAGAAATTCGCGACGAAATGATGACTCTAACTGAAAAAAGACAGTTAGCCGGTGATCGCCTTAACGAAGAACGCTTGCGTTTATCTGGTATTAACGAAAGAAAGCGTTCCGCCTCTGAAAAAGTTGATAACATCAAAAATGAATTAAAAGTCATCAGTGAAAAATTGTCTAGAAATACTGGTTCAGTTGATGAAGCTGAGATTACTAAGGCCAAAGAAGAGGCTCAAGCCCTCTTAGTTGGCATTGAAGAAAAAATTTCTGTTCTAGAGCAAGAAAGAGAAAGTCTAAATCGTGATCGTGAAAAAGAAAAGTCTCTAATGTACCGCTGTCAACAAGAAATTCAGGCGGAACAGGATCTAATGAACGCTATCAACAGAGAACTTAGTTCTATTCAAATTGAGTCAGCCCGTGAAGAAACGCGCCTGGAAGACTTAGAGGCCAATATTAGAAGAGACGGTTTAGCTTTATCAGAAATTTCTAATTTTAAAATAGCTGGCTTAGAAATTAATATTGATCAGTTACAACGAGAAATTGCTAACGCTAAAAATCAGTTAGACCAAATTGGCGGCATCGATCCGGAAACCGAAAAAGAATATTATGAAACCAAAGAAAGATATGATTTTCTCAGCGTTCAAGTGTCAGATCTTAACAATACTATAGAATCGCTTGAGGAAGTAATTTCTGAGCTCGATAAAAATATCAAGGTTAGATTTGACGCAGAGTTTAAAGTGATATCAGAAAAATTCAACGAATACTTCAAAATATTATTTAATGGCGGAACGGCAAAAATTGGCAAAGTTCTTTCCGATGAAAAAGACAAGGAAGACACAAAAAATGATTCTGACAGCTCTCAGCCGTTGACTGGCCTAACACCGGCTGAAAATGAAATCAAGGATGAAGCTGATGCTAGGCTCAAGAGAATACGGTCTCTAAAAAAGAATAACGCTAACGGCTTAGTGGGCATAGAAATCCAAGCTACTCCTCCCGGAAAAAAGATTCAATCTGTGACTATGCTATCTGGAGGAGAAAGAGCTTTGACGGCTATCGCTTTAATCTCTGCTATTATCAGCGCTAATCCTTCCCCTTTTGTGGTTCTCGACGAAGTTGATGCTGCGCTGGACGAAGCTAATTCTCAACGTTTAGCTAAAATATTAGATGATTTATCTGGTCGCACTCAATTTATCGTTATCACTCATAACCGGGCCTGCATGCGTCAGGCTAGTATCTTATACGGAGTGACTATGGAATCAGACGGGGTCAGTAAACTTCTCAGTATCAAATTAGATGACATAAAAAGTCAGGCTAATAAATAATTAATATCTTAGAAAAAAATTATTTATCATTTCTTCAGCCCTGACTTGATAATCTAAAGCTACCAATAAGGTAGCTTTATTTTTATGCCAACAAAAATCTGGGCCGCAGCCCTAGTCGGTTTAGATGCTATTTTAGTAGAGGTGGAAGCTGATAGTGGTGGAGGAGATTTTGGTCAAATTAGAATAGTTGGTCTACCTGACGCAACTGTTAAAGAATCAACTGAGAGAGTCCGAAGTGTCTTGCGCTACTGCGGATTAGAATTCCCGCGCCGTCGCATAACTATCAGCCTTGCCCCAGCAGAAATTAAAAAACAGGGACCAGCTTATGACCTGCCTATTGCCCTTAGTATCATTGCTCTCAAACATAAACTCGATATTTCTCTAGCTGACTCTTTAATTATTGGGGAGTTATCACTTAATGGTGACGTGCGACCTATTCGAGGAGCTCTAGCTGTTGCCATCAGCGCTAAAAAAAGAGGAATAAAAAATATTTTTTTACCAGCCTCTAATGCTAGTGAAGCCACTTTGGCGGGCGGACTGAAAATCTATCCAGTCCACCACTTCTCTCAAGCTATTAATCATTTTACTGGTCGAGAAAAAATCCTGGCTTTAGAATCGGAGTCTGCTCCAGCTTTTAAACAAAATGAATTAAACTTCTTTCAAAAAATTTATGGCCAACCCTCTGCCTTACGAGCAGCCGTCATTGCCGCTAGTGGCGGACACAACCTTCTATTATCTGGACCGCCTGGTTCGGGAAAAACAATGATTGCTAATGCTTTATCAGAAATACTTCCGCCCTTAAATCGAGAAGAGTGGTTAGAGGTTGTAAAAATATATAGCATAGCTGGACTATTGGAAAAAATTATCGGTCGTAACCGTCCTTTTAGATCACCACATCATAGATCGTCAACTTCTTCTCTAATTGGCGGCGGCGCCCAACCTAAACCAGGAGAAATTAGTCTAGCGCATCGTGGCGTTCTATTTCTTGACGAGCTACCGGAATTTTCTAGATCAAGCTTGGAAAGTTTGCGCCAACCCCTGGAAGATGGAAAAATAACTATTTCTCGTCTAGCATCTTCTTTATGTTTTCCCTGTAACTTTCTGCTAGTTGGCGCTATGAACCTCTGCCCCTGCGGTTATTTTGGTGACAGTAGACAGACCTGTAAATGTACGCCAAGCCAAATATTATCTTACAAGCAAAAAATATCCGGACCTATTTTAGATAGATTTGATATTCACGCCTGTCTTTCACCTATTAAAATTAGCGATCTACAACAAGCTAGTAGTACCTACGCTAGTCTCGAAGCTATAAAAACTATCTCAAAAGCTAGGCTACGGCAACAAAACAGATATGTTAGCCAAAAATTTATTACTAATTCGGAAATAGGTACTAACGAAATAGAAATGTATTGTCGCCTACAGAACAAAGCTAAATTACTACTATCTTCTGCTGGCGATAAAATTATTTTTACTGCTCGAACTTATTATAAAATTCTCAGAATTTCTTTAACAATAGCCGACTTAAAAGAAGAAGAAACAATTAGCTTTGATAGCTTAGCGGAGGCTATTCAATATAGGCCACGATTGGAATAAAGCGTTTCATTTGCTATAATAAAAATAATATCATGGCAGTATGATAAGTATCTGCCGACCATAAAATTACCTCCTAATAGACTACTATGACAAAAAAAGTTTTGACCCTGTTTCTACTGGCAGTTGTACTGCTCACAACTGGGTTTGGCTGCAAAGTTACCGATAAAGAAACTGAAGAGGCCATGAAACCGATTACCTTGGTTTATTGGCGTGTTTTTGACGGACAAGACGCTTTTGATGAAATAATAGAAAAATATCGCGCCCTACACCCCTTTGTTAATATTGAGTATCGTAAACTGCGCTTTGAAGAATATGAAACAGAGCTCATAAACGCCCTGGCAGAAGACAGGGGGCCAGATATTTTTTCTATTCATAATACTTGGGTCAAAAAATATCAACCTAAACTTGCCCCGCTACCTGAATCCACAACAATGGCTTATCCTATTATTAAAGGCAGTCTTAAAAAAGAAATAATCCCCGAACTAAGAACGACTCCGAGTATTAGCCTTAAATATCTCAAAGATAATTTCGTTGAAACTGTAAATTATGATGTTGTTCTTGAAGATGGCCTTATTTATGGCCTTCCTTTGTCTGTAGATACTTTAGCCATGTATTATAATCTAGATCTGTTCAACAACGCCGGAATAAGCCAAGCACCGCAATATTGGGATAAAGATTTCCTGCAGGCGGTTAAAAAGTTAACCAAACAAGACGATAAAGGCGATATAATCCAAGCCGGTGTAGCCTTAGGAGGAGGTAAAAATATTAATCGTTTTAGTGACATTCTTTCGGTACTAATGATGCAAAATGGTGCTACTATGCTAGATGGTAACCAGGTACGTTTCCATAGTCTGCCACCAGAGAACAGGCAAAGTGATTATAATCCCGGACTTGAAGCGCTGCGTTTTTATACTGATTTTGCCAACGCTACTAAAGAATCTTATACCTGGAACAGCAGTCTAAACAATTCTTTAGAAATGTTTATGAGTGGTAACCTGGCTATTATGTTTAGCTACTCATACGATTTACCCACTATAAAAGCTCAAGCTCCTAAACTAAATTTCTCGGTTGCTAAATTGCCTCAGATTGAAGGCAATCCACCAACTAGTATAAATTTTGCAAATTATTGGGTTGAAGTGGTATCTAAAAAAAGCCAAAACCAAAATGAGGCCTGGGATTTTCTGCAGTTTATTACGAAGGGTGAACAAGCCAAAACTTATCTTAGTAAAACAAATAGACCAACGGCCCTACGGTCCTTGGTGCCCGAGCAAAGAAACAGTGATGAAATTGGTGTATTTGCTGACCAAGTCTTAACTGCTAAAAGCTGGTATAAGGGGAAAAATATCCAAGCAGCTGAAAGTGCTATTGGACAAATGATTGAAGACGCTGTCTTAAATTCTGGAGAAAGGCTACAAGATTATATTAATAATACCGCCGCGAAAGTTCAACAAACCATTAATTAATTATGAAAAAGATTCTTACTGCTGTATTTATTGTAACAATCACTGTGCTGAGCATAAGCTGGTCCTTGAATACAGTTAGCGCTCAGGGAAATTTTTTACCAGCAGCAGGCGGGGGGTCATGTGGTAGCGAAAATCAACTTTCAGCTAGTGAATGTGGCAACTATACTCTCAATGATTTTATTCGTCTGGCCGTAAACATATCAAAATGGATACTAGGCATAGTTGGGTCATTAACTCTAGCCATGTTTGTCTACAGTGGTGTCTTGTTACTACTATCCGGTGGATCTAGTGATAAAGTAGATAAAGCTAAAAAAACTATGGTAGCTGCTGTAGTGGGCCTGGCAATAGTTTTGGGCAGCTCTTTGATTATCAAAACCTCAATGGAATATATCGGCTTAAAGTGGGATGGCTCAATAAACAAACCAACCCCAGTTGAGCCAGCACCGAGTCAAAAATAATTAATTTATCCTGATGACAAACTTTATACCGAAACAGATTTCTCAAGAAACTGCTCTGGGACAAAAATTGAGACAAACCCGTCTTTTAAAAAATAAAAAAATTGAAGACATTTCTAAGTCCTTAGGTATTCGACGTGAGTACTTAGAGGCCATAGAAGAAGGCCAGTATGATAAGCTTCCTTCAGGTCTATATGGAAAAAGCTTTTTAAAAAAATATGCTCTCTACCTTGGTTTTCGGTCTAAAGATTTAATTGGAGAATTAGAAAAAATAGTCATTGAAAATGAGGCGGACGATCCTTTTTCTCAAAAAATCGTTAAAAAACATAAGTTCATTATTTTTCCTAGATTAATTAGAAATATTATTTTTGGCTCAGCCATCATCGCCTGTCTAATATACCTAGCTTTTTACTCGAAAAAAATTATCCTGCCACCGGAGCTAATTATTAATCAGCCAGAAAATAATACCTTAATTCAAGAAAATTCATTTACGGTTAAAGGCTGGACCGAAGCTGAGGCAGAGGTTAGAATTAATGAGTCTATTGTTCTAAACAATGACCAAGGACACTTCTCTCAGGTAGTAAATTTAAAAAAAGGAATCAATACTCTAACTATTACTGCTAAGAAGAAATATAGCCGTCTAAAAATTGAAACTAGACAAATACTAGTAGAGTAATAAAAATATGCCAGAAATAAAAAAAAGCTCCCTATTTGACATCTCGGCAATTTTAGCTAAGATTGATATCGGAGAACGGCAACATGTAGCTGAGCTTGGTTGTGGAAATTTTGGTTTTTTCGTATTTCCTATGGCTAGACTGGTTGGCAAGGAGGGTCGAGTCTATGCTGTAGATATCTTAAAAACTACCTTAGCTGATATTACAAATGAAGCTAAAAAAGCCAACTTAACCCAAGTAGTCCCTGTTTGGAGTGATTTAGAGGTATTTAAAGCTACTAAAATTGAATCAAGCAGCCTTGACTCTGCATTATTGGTTAATGTTTTACATCAATCAGAAAAGAAAGTAGAAATATTACGAGAAGCCATTCGTTTATTGAAAAGAAATGGAAAACTGATGATTGTAGAATGGAAAATTACTGACTCACCTTTAGGACCTCCTCCTGATAAACGAGTTAACTTAACTTCTCTTAAAAATGTCGTCTCGAAAATAGGACTGGAGATTGTTGAAGAGTTTCCAGCGGGCCCGTATCACTTTGGCCTAACTTTAATTAAACAATAAATATGAGCAATCTTTTAACTTGGCAGTATTGGTTTAATTTACAACCTGATCCGTTTTTGTCTTTACCTTGGAATATTTTTATAGGCAGTATAGTTTTTCTGTTTGCGGCCACAATCTTACTTGCCATAATAAAAATTAAACCCAGTGTGTACCGAGGATTTTTTAAACGTTTGTACATCCTAACACTAACTAATGCCTTGCTAGGACTAATGTTTTTGTTCTTTAATTACGAACAGGTTCCCTTCTTTTCAGCACGTTTTTGGTTTTTAATTTGGGCGGCCGCTTCTTTAACCTGGCTCTTCTTTCTGCTTAAAGGATTTGGATCAATTGCTAAAAAGAAGCAAGAGTTAACCGAAGAGCAAGAACGAAAAAGATATCTACCTTAATATCAACTAGTCTATAATAAGAGCCCCTTTCGCGAGGGGCTTTTTTTATGAACATTAAATTAAGTTTCAATAAACTTCTCGGCAATAGAGGCGAAAAAGCGGCCGCTACTTATCTGGAGAAGTCTGGTTATTTTATACTAGAAAAAAACTACCGCGTCGGCAGAAGAGAAATAGATATTATCGCCAAAAAAAATGACATGACTATAGCTATTGAAGTTAAAACTATTACAGACAGTGGCGCTAGTGAAAAAAATATACCCTTAAAAGCTAAGCAAGCTCACGGGCTAAAAAAAGCTCTAATCTCTTTTTGTTATTTAAAATCCCTTTCACCTCAAAAAACACGCCTAGACCTAATATTAATTATCTACAATAAAAAAACTGACACTGCTAATCTTTATCATTACCCCAACGTTTAATCCCAGTGATGCGAGATTTTAACTTTAGTAAATTTTTTATAAAAGACCAGGCGTCACGCAAAACACTGACTTTGCTCTTTCTTTTATCATAACGATTCTCCTGCCAAGCTACAGGAATCTCGGAAATGTTCAAACCAATTTTTTTTGCTACTAAGACCAGCTCTGTATCATAGAACCATTTTCTATCTAACAAGTAAGGCTCCACTAGATTATATTTGTTCCTAGCCATAGCCTTAAAGCCACACTGCAAATCACTATAATTATGATCAAGTATTATTCGAGATAAACTATTATATATTTTAGAACTGAAACTTCTCCAAAAAGATCTGCTAGTGTCTGATTCCGGTAAAAGCCGAGAACCAATAACTAAATCACATGAACCAGATACCACAGGATCTAGCAAATTTGGTAAATTATTTAAAGAAACCGCTAAATCAATATCCATAAAAACCAAGACATCTGCTCGGCTCATTTTGAAATATTGTTTCAGAGCATATCCCTTGCCTCCCTCTGAAAATGTGACTGCTTTAAAGTGTTCTGGGCTTAAAGATTCTAATGAAGCAGCAATCTGAGAAGAAGAATCGTCGGAGCCATTAACAATAATCACAATGCTCCAATCAGTTAGCCCTAGCTGATTAATAAAATCCTCTAGCCGTTTAGCGTTAGCTGCTAAAATAATCTCTTCATTTTTAACAGGTAAACAAAATTCTATATACATAGCTTAGGGTCTTTCATATAAGACCGATGTATCGTCAATATAAACTTTTTCCCAACCAGCTTCATTTAAATAATCACGCAAATTATTTTGTGGTGCCAGATCAGAATCATTAATTTGAAAAAACTTCTTTTCCCAATTTCTCAGCTGACGTGGTTTATCCTGGGCATGTATCAAAACTAAGTCAATGTTATGCTCCGCTAATAAAATCTCGCGATCAGTGTCCTCAGAAAAAAAATCATAATATTTTTCCAAAAATGTGCCACCAGCAAACTCCGCTTGAGGCAAGCGACCATCAATAAAAAGCTGTCTAGTAGGCAGGGCCCATATTAAAAAACCTCCCCAACCATAACTGTTGAATAAATTTTGACTATCATGTTCCGGGTGACTAGCTAAATAATTTACAGCCCCACAAGGATAACTTTCGCAATAAGCGCTAAAGGGATCTGCCGTAAAATTAGTTTTAAGAGCCAAGGATAAGCTAGATAGAACCAGACAAATAATTAAATAAATCTTGAGCCAAGTTTGCAAACGCCACGTCTTGATAATCCTGTCTTCATTAACAAAAGCGCTAGCCATAAATACAAAGTACGGAAAACTAACAATGAACATTAATGGGAAATGGCGCCGCGCCTTCCAGCTTAGAATAAAAAATAATAAAAGCAAAAACATTTGCCATAGATCTATTTTATGTTTTCTCGCTACATACTTGAAATATAACAATGTCACTGTGGCCACTAAAGCCAAATAAATTAATTGCTTATACTGTAAGGGAAAACTATGTTGTGGTAACCACTCCTTGATATGAGTCTGATAAAAATTATCACTGTAGCCACTTAAAAAAGAGTATAATTTTAATTTATAAGGTGTCAGTGCGGTCGCCACCAGTGCTAATATCGCAGATACAGAAAATAAAAAAGTCTCTTTTTTAGAAAGTATATTTTTAGCCTTCAGCCAACTAGCCGCTCGGGTTTTTAATAAGAATGATTCTATAATTTTTACAACGAGCCAACTAAACACTAGAAACAAGCCCAAAAGAAAACTAGCATGAAGCAAGGCCCAAATATAAAACACTACCGGTAACAATATTAACACCCAGTAGCGACGATATTTTTCGAAATTATCTATAATTATCAGCGTGATTAAAATAAATAAAATGCCAAATTCTTGTAAGCGAACACCTAGACTAGGCGAGGCAGCTAAAAGACCGGCAATCTGTGCAATAACTAAAATGGATGGGGATATGCCTGGCCAGCGCCTTAATGTTAAAAAAGATAGAGCAGCTAAAATAGCCACTACTAATAACGAAAAGAAAATAGAGATTGTTATATACCCAAAGGATTCATAAGCCTGGTATAACCATAAATTTCCTAACCATTCATGGTCCACCCAACTACCAGTGTAAGTATAATTATAGGTGTTTTGAGAGGGCACTTCTCCGGTAATTGATATCTCTTGGCCAACTTTAATATGCCACCCGAAATCCGGGTCAAAGTAATTAAAAGAATTATTAAGCAACAAAAAAAAGATAAATATATAAAATAATAACCAAAGCAGATGAGTGGAGCTAATTTTACTAAAAAAATTCTTCATAAATTGGCTAATTATAGCAACTATACCCCTATTCTAACACACCTAACTATATTTGTCTTCTTAAATAGTATGTGCTAAGATTAAAGGTATAATAACAGAAATAAAAACTAGAAAGGTGGTGAATTATGAATAAAATTTCAAAACACTTGATTTCCTTTGCTATATTAGCTTTTCTTTTCGTTCCTCTCTTGACCCTTCCAGCCGCAGCTCAAACTACGGCTAACTTTGGTCTTGATAACGTTAATGAAGGACTAGATGGTACCCTTTCAAACTCCGATCCTCGGGCTATAATTGGTCGCATCATCAACGTCGCCTTGGGTTTCCTGGGCGTAATTGCTGTAGCTATCATTTTGTTGGGTGGCTTTAAGTGGATGACTGCCGGAGGTAATGAAGAAAAGACTGGAGAAGCCAGAAAGCTGTTAGCTGCTGGTGTTATCGGTCTCGTGATTATCATGGCATCATGGGCTATAGCGACATACGTTATCAACGCCTTGAGCGATGCAACTATTGTCAATTAAACTATAGATACACTTTGGTGATTCCCAAAACTTGGGAATCACTGCCCTGCCCGCAAAACATTTTGCGGCTATGGCAGTGATAAATTAAACGAAGAATATCTATATGACCAAGAAAAATGCCCTTGTCTCGTCTTGGCTAATGTTTTTCTTAATTTTTGTATCCGTTATTTCGGTTGGTCTGATAATTAACTCGGGACCTGTTTACGCCCAAAACACAGCTGATACATTAGAAGGATTAAATGAAACGGCTGGTAAAATCACAGCTTTTTCTGATCAAACTGAAACCACGTACGATTCAACTTTTGTAGCTACTAAAGCGGGGCAAATACTCGGACTAGTTTTATCTTTTATCGGTATTCTTTTCCTAGGGCTGATGATTTATGCCGGCCTGATGTGGATGACTGCTGCTGGCAATGAACAAAAAATTGCTAGCTCCAAAGAATTACTAATAAACGCTTCTATTGGACTAGTTATTGTCTTTGCTTCTTATGCGATTACCGTCTTTATCGGCAACCAATTCTTGAATTAACTTGCTAATAGCATGATTAAATATTCAAAGTCAGTTCTCATTTCTATCCTATATATTCTGGTATTATTTTTACCTTTATTAGTTGTAGCTCAGAGCTATAATTTTGAAGATAGTAGTGGATTAAACCAGGCAGCTACTTCGGCTGGATTTACTGAATCTCTTAAAGATTTACAACCAGAAACATTAGCTTCAAAAATTATCTCCCAAGTCTTAACTTGGCTAGGAGTTCTTTTTTTAGGCCTGACAATTTATAGTGGAATTACTTGGATGACGGCTGAAGGAAATGATCAAAAGGTAGATAAAGCTAAGACCATACTAGTAGCCTCAATTAGCGGATTAATCGTAGTTATTGCTGCTTATGCCATCAGCTATTTTGTGATAAATTTTTTTACTAGGTAATTTATTATGATCAATATTTTACCAATCGCTAGCGCTCAAGAAACACCTAACCTATCTAATTCTTTTGGATCAGTACTAAATGATACCGCAAAAAATGCTGGTTTCACGGCTACCAACAGCAGCGACATTACTCTTCTGGCAGCCAGTGTTATTTCCATAATTTTAACTATTCTAGGGACTATTTTTTTAGCTATTATTATTTATGCGGGAATAAAGTGGATGAACTCTGGAGGCAATGAGCAAGCCATAGAAAAGGCAAAATCTACATTAAGACAAGCGATTATCGGTCTAATAATTGTGGTGGGGGCTTACGCACTAAGCTATTATGTTATTGATTTTTTTGTTAAATAAATATGAAAAAAAATTTGCAATCCTTATTTTCCATACTTTTCCTAACCACCTTACTTGTTCTGCCTTACTTTGTTTTTGCTCAAACGACCACCACTTCGCCTGACGCCTTAACTAAATTAAGTGCCGTAGCTACTAGCGGTGGCTACGAAGAGGCTAGCCTGGGGCAAGTAGTGGGGACTGTAATTAGGGCGGCCTTAAGCCTACTGGGCGGCATATTTCTCATCTTAATTATCATCGGTGGTTACGATTGGATGACTGCGGAAGGAAATGAACAAAAAGTTGAAAAAGCACAAAATTATATTCGCAGGGCTATGATTGGCTTAGCTATTACTTTATCATCTTGGGCAATTTGGAGATTTATACTCGAGAGATTTATTAATTAATAAATGTATGAAACCATTCAGTCGTTTAATGATACTACTTGTGTCTTTTATAACGTACACTAAGACTGCCTCAGCTCAACTAATTGATTCTGATTTAGCCTCGAATTTTACAGATGAAGTACAAGTTAGTTCAGGTTTTTCTGATGTCAGTTTAGGATACGTGATAGCTACAATATTAGGAGGCTTTATGGGACTACTAGGCGTCACATTTCTTATATTAATGGTTCTAGCTGGTTTTCGTTGGATGAACTCTGGTGGTAACGAAGAAACAATTAAAAAAGCTCAAGAAACTATCAAAAACTCTATAATCGGATTAATTTTAGTCTTAGCAGCTTGGGCCATTACCTTTTTCATATTTAAAATGCTTCCCTTCGGAGCTACCTCAGGAGGAGGAAGGGCTGTGATACTCTAAAAATTTGTATTATAAAAAAATAAGGGGCCATCTTTTAGATGCCCCTTTTTTATTATCTTTGTTTCACTACTGCCACTAATAAATCAACTTCTTGCCCGTCGTTATAGTATTTCGTTTGAGGGCCAACTGTTTTACTAGCAGATATCTGTTGGCGCGTGTTACCAGTTTTCATTAGAATTTCATATTCACCAGCCATAGTGAGTTTAAAGCTTTGTTGGCTTTTTTTGGAAACCAACAGTTCTTTTGTTTGTCCAGCCGGATCCGTTAAAACTACCAAAACTTCTTCTGATAACTTATTAACTATTAAGCCCTCATACGATTCTTTAACGCCAGACGTGATGGTTTTGTCGGCGTAGCTAATCAAAAAATATGCTTTAGCTACATCTTGTGGATTATCAGCTCGTAGCTCAAAGTTTTTAGTTTTATCTTTACTTGCAGAAGTAATTAAAAATAAATCTCGGGCAGATTCCAGGTTGCTTAATTTTTTCTGGTAAATGTTCAGTAAAGAATCTACTGAGGCTATTTCTTTTACCGGGGAGCTCCTAAATTTCAAGACTTCTTTTTGCTCTTGCAGATCTTCAACAATATCAGCATATTCGCTGATTTGATTGTTCAACACTTCAACGGATTGACTAATGTCGTTCACAGACTTATCTCCCATCATTATGGAAGACCTGGAACAACCAACAAATCCTGTAACTAACACTACAACGAATAAATAAAAAATTACTCTTCTTACGTTTTTCATAACTTACTCCATTATATTATTTTGTTTTTAAATAACTATGATTATCTTCTTTAGTCTGAAATCGTATCATTATTTTGTATATTAGTCAATAGCTTGTTTTGAGCTTGCTATTGACATTTTTCTTTAAGCATGATAAGATGAGCGGTTGGTAAAATCCCTGCTTTAGTATTTTAAGCATATGCTAAACTAGGGGTTTTTAGTTAGATTAAACTTTATAAGCTTATGAAACTGCTTAAAATGATTAAAGAAGAGATTGTGCCCCTTAGTAGAAGGCAAAACATTATCTTGCTAGTTATTATTAGTAGTATATTTCAATTTACTTTGTTTTTTACACCTGTTCTTGCTAATGAAGCGGCTAATCAGGCCAAAGCTCAAAGCTCTCTAGAAGATATAATTGTTATAAACTCACCAATAATCAAGGACGGCCCAGTAGATGGAACTGAAAATTATGATGAGGTCGTTAAAAATGATGAGGTCACCAGTAACAATGAAGCAATTAATGACACGGCTGAACCTATATTGCCTATAGAGAAAAAGGTAGTTGAACCTACTAAGAAGCCTGAGTTAACCCCAGTTAGAACTAGCGTACACGTAATCACTGCCTACAACTCCGAGGCTGCTCAAACAGACGACTCGCCTTGTATAACTGCAAATGGCTTTAACGTTTGTGATCACGGAATTGAGGATACTATTGCGGCTAACTTTCTCAAGTTTGGCACTAAAGTACAAATACCTGAGTTATTTGGGGATAGAATATTTATCGTTAGAGACCGAATGAACAAAAAACATCCTGAACGAGTTGATGTTTGGATGCTCAGTAGAGCCGATGCTCTTAAATTTGGAAAACGCACGGCCAAAATTGTGGTAGTCGAATAATTAAGGAAATAAAAAAACCGCCTCTTAAACGGGGCGGTTTTTTATTTGGCTTTAGAAAAATAAGCTCAAAAACCCTCGACTGCGTCTAATATCTTTTTCTTTTTGCAAAATAGCTAAAGTGGTAGGAACAACTGTATCAGGAATTAAGGAAATACTATCAATGCCCTCTTCAACCAACCAACCAGCAAAATCTGGGAAATCGCTAGGTCCCTGACCACATATCCCAACCTTGCGATGATTCTTTTTAGCAGTCTTGATTAACTGTCTAATCAATTCTTTAACAGCTTCGTTATTTTCATTAGAAACTCCAGCCACAGTTAGTGTTCCGCCGGCATCACGATCTATGCCCAGAGTTAGCTGGGTTAAATCGTTTGAACCGATAGAAAAACCATCAAAAATTTTACAGAACTGATCAGCTAAAATAATATTAGCCGGTATCTCAGCCATAACATAAATCTCCAAACCTTCCTTACCTCTTTTTAATCCTTCTTCAGCCATAACTGACTGGACTTTCTTGCCCTCTTCAACCGTTCTGCAAAAAGGCACCATTACTTTTAAATTCTTTAAACCCATTTCTTCACGAACTTTCTTGATTGCCTGACATTCTAACTTAAAGGCTGGCAAAAAATTTGGTGAATAATATCTACTTGCCCCGCGCCAACCTATCATGGGATTCTCCTCAACTGGCTCATAATCCTTACCGCCAATCAAGTTAGCGTATTCATTGGTTTTAAAATCACTCAAGCGCACAATCACATCCTTAGGATAAAAAGCAGCTGCAATCATAGCTACTCCTTGAGCTAATCTATCAACAAAGTATTTTGACTTATCCTTATACCCCGGAGTTAATTCATCAATTTTCTTAATCAAGGCTTTATCTGTTAGCTTTTTGTAGTTGATTAAAGCCAGGGGATGTATTTTTATGTAGTTGTTGATAATAAACTCCAAGCGTGCCAAACCAACACCCTCATTTGGGATAAAAGAACTACTAAAGGCTAGCTCCGGTTCTGCAATATTCATCATGATCTTAGTTTTTGGCTTCTTCAAGTCCTTAACATCAGTTGTTTCAATTTTAAACGGCAACTTGCCTTCATATACCAGACCCTCTTCTCCTCCGGAACAATCAACTGTTAAAGCTTGGCCATCTTTAATGAGAGAAGATCCTGTTTCTGTCCCTACCACACAAGGAATGCCCAGTTCTCTAGAAACGATAGCGGCATGACAAGTGCGTCCGCCCTTGTCAGTCACAATAGCAGAGGCAATTTTCATGATTGGCTCCCAATCTGGATCAGTCATGTCTGTTACTAAAACCTGACCCGGCTTAAAACGCTTAATTTCTTTAGCGTCCATTATTCGACTAGCAGCGCCAGCCCCTATTTGGCTTCCGACACTTTGTCCTTTTAAAATAGTCTTACCTTTTTTACCGAGTCGATACTTTAATAATACATTAGCTGATTTACGACTCTGAACTGTTTCTGGGCGAGCTTGAATTATGTATAACTCGCGAGTACCACCTTCAACCGCAAACTCAATATCCATCGGCTTGCCATAGTGTTTCTCTATTAACATTCCCCACTCTGACATTTTTAAAACCTCTTTATCCGTTAAAGATGGCTTGTGCTGATCTGCTAATGAAACTGGCACATTTTTAACCGGACTCTTTCCAGAACGATTATAAACCATCTTCATGTGCTTACGACCAATAGCTTTTGAAATTATTTTTCCAGTTGGCTTAAAAATATAATATTCATCTGGGGTTACTTGTCCTTGCACAATGTTTTCACCTAAACCATAAATGGAGTTTATTAAAACCACATCTTTAAAACCAGATTCCGTATCAATAGTAAACATAACTCCAGATGATCCAGAGTCTGCTCGAACCATTTTTTGGACCCCAACTGATAAAGCAATGGAGAAATGATCAAACTTTTTATCAACTCGGTAGGAAATAGCTCTGTCGGTAAACAAAGAAGCGATACACTTCTTAACAGCTAAAAGTAAATCTTTTTCTCCGGTGATATTTAAATAAGTTTCTTGTTGCCCAGCAAAAGAAGCGTCGGGAAGATCTTCAGCTGTGGCACTAGAACGAACAGCAACATCTAAATTCTTTGTTTTATACTGAGCAGATAATTCTCGATAGGCCTTAGCAACTGCTTCCTTAAAATCCTCGGGCATTTGCGCGGCAATAATCATCTTTCTAATTAAAGCTCCTCGCTTCATTAAATCTGTAACATCTTTTGTGTCTAGTCCTTTAAGAGCTTCTTTAATCTTATCCTTCAGACCAGTAGATTCAAGAAAATAATTATAAGATGCTGCGGTTGTCGCAAATCCATTGGGAACTTTAAGCCCCTGCTTAGATAATTTACCGTACATTTCCCCTAAAGAAGCGTTCTTGCCCCCAACCTCTGGGACGTCTTTAATGGTCAATTCCTTAAAAAAACGAATGAATTTTTTTTGCGACATAATAAATATTTAATTTTATTTTAACAAATTTATTATAACACAATCTTTACATTATATGAATAATTAATATACTATATATACGAACCAGAATATGCGGGCGTGGCGAAATTGGTAGACGCACTTGGTTTAGGGCCAAGCGGGGCAACCCTTGAGAGTTCGAGTCTCTCCGTCCGCACACTAACGGGGTCGTTTAAATAACGATCCCGCTTTTATTGCCGATTTGAATATGGTAAGCTTAGCATATTAATATATACAAATATGCCAAAAAACAAAGTTACAATAATAGGAGCGGGTATGGTTGGAAGCACGGCTGCCTTTAGCCTAATTAATTCGGACATTACTGACTGTCTGGCTTTAATTGACATTAACGAAAAGCTAGCCGCCTCACAAGTTATGGACCTAGAGCATTCAGTGCCTTTCCTTGGTTATACCGATGTTAAGGTTGGAAACTATGACGACTTAAAAGATAGTCGCGTAGTAGTTATTACTTGTGGAGCCGCTCAAAAAGACGGAGAGACTCGTCTAGACTTGCTTCAGAAAAATAGCCAAATTATAAAAGGACTGATGCCGGTTATTTTTAAAAAGAATCCCAACATCATAGTCATAATAGTTACCAATCCAGTAGATATCCTCACTAATATAGCTATAAAAATGTTTCCTAAAAAGAAGAACCAGATTTTTGGATCCGGCACAGTTCTAGATACAGCGCGCTTTAGACATTTACTCGGAGAAAAAATAGGCGTCAACCCAAAAAGTATTCATGCTTATATCGTAGGTGAACATGGTGATAGTGAGGTGCCACTTTGGAGTACGGCTACGGTAGGCAACACTCCTCTAGATGCTTTTAAAAAGATTTCTGCCTCAGAAAAAAAGATTATTTTTAATCAAGCTAAAAATGCTGCTTACGCTATAATTGAAGGTAAGCAAGCAACATACTATGCTATAGCAGCTGGCATAGCTAAGCTTGTTAAGGCTGTGTTATTTGATAAAAAGACAGTCTACCCTGTTTCTCATCTCCTTGAAGGTGAATATGGACTAAAAGGGGTGTGCTTAAGCATGCCGGCCGTCATCGGCGCTGGAGGAGTAACTAAAAAAGTAAATGTAAGCATTACTGCTCAAGAAAAAAAACTTTTACAAAAGTCAGCTGCTAAACTTATTGAGGCTGAGAATAATCTGAAATAAATTTTGCAAGTAGGCGCTTGAATAATCCTGTGTATGTTAAACTTCTTTAGTAGTTTTGAGCCTAGCCCAATTCTAATCGATTTTGGCTTATTGAAAATACATTGGTACGGACTCTTTATGGTCTTAGCAATGGTTGCTGCCCTACTAATGAGCTTTCGTGTCGCTAAACTCTATAATATAAACAGAGATATTATTTTTGATGTTTCTTTTTGGTTAATTGTCGGAGGTTTATTGGGGGCTAGGGTTTATGAAATAATAATCATGTTACCTTTTTATATAGCTAACCCTTTGCAAGCTGTTCGTATTTGGGAAGGTGGCTTAGCAATACATGGCGGAATAATCGCTGGTATTATAATAATATATTTCTTCGCGAAAAAAAATAATTTAAGTTTCTGGAAATTAGGAGCAACTTTAGTTCCTGGTGTTGCCCTGGGACAAGCGATAGGTAGATGGGGTAACTATTTTAACCAAGAGCTATTTGGCTTGCCTACTAATTTACCCTGGAAAATACCAATCAGCGTAGTTAATAGACCTTTACAATTTATATCTGAAACTCATTTTCACCCCACCTTTCTCTACGAGAGCCTAGGATCACTAATAATTGCTATTTTCCTTTACAGTGCCACTATCATGGGGATTAAGAAGAAAAAAATAGGGCCTAACTTTTTTCTTTGGTCTGTCTGTTCTTATGTGATATTATATTCATTGCTAAGATTTAGCTTGGAATTTATCCGTTTAGACCAAACTCCTTTAGTCTTTGGCTGGAGGTGGCCACAAATCGCTAGTCTATTATTAATAGCTGGATCTTCATTATTACTATTTTATAAATCTAATGCCACAAAAAGCTAAAGTTTTTAATAAACCAAGAACTAAAAGTACAAGCAGGCTAGCCGTGCTGTTTGGACTAGGCTCACTTCTAGCGGTTTCTTCGGCTTTACCAGCCTACGCCCAATCAAATTTTCTTGGCCAATATATTGATTTACAGACAATTGGTTATATATTTATTATAGCTAATATAATTAGCGTCGTAGCTATACTATTCTTTCCCAAACTAATAAAACATATAACCAATTACTTTTCCGGCTTACTGATCATGGCTATTTATGGATTATCCTTACTAGGAATGTCGCTTTCCTCCAGTGCCATATTAGCAATAACTAGTATAGTCATATTTATAGTTTCGTCTAATCTGATTTGGATAAATATGGATTTATTGATTGAGAGCTTTTCTAAAAATCAATCAACCGGAAGAACGCGAGCTATCTACTTTACTTTTATCAATGCCGGTTGGATATTATCACCGCTAGCTTCCTCACTCTTAATTGGGCTAGGTGGGTACACTCTGATCTTTCTAGTGGCCGCCTTTTTAGTCATTCCCTGTTTCCTAATTCTGCTGCACTACGCTAAAGATTTTAAACATAAAATTAACTACGACCATAAATCTCTGTGGCCCGTAAGCCTGCGCATATGGCATGACAAAAATAGACGTAATATTTTTTTCATATCATTTTTATTACAACTATTTTATAGCTCGGCGGTTATCTACATTCCTTTTCATTTACTCCATAACCTGGGGATGAGTTGGGAAGTGCTTGGTCCTCTTTTTTCATTAATGTTAATCCCCTTCTTGCTAATTGAAATACCGGCTGGCGTTATTGCTGATCAATATATTGGGGAAAAAGAAATGTTGATTGCTGGATTTGCAATTCTTAGTATTTCTTTATTTTTGTTCTACTATATAAGTGTCCCCTTGGTCTGGCTCTGGGCTATAGTTTTATTTTTAAGTCGTATTGGAGCTGCCTTAGTTGAAGCAATGAGAGAAAGTTACTTTTTTAAAATAGTGGACGCTAAAGACCTGATTGATATTAATTTATTTCGCATTACTGGACCGTTAGCCTATATAGTCTCTTCGGCTTTATCAATAGTGGTGCTTTATTTTTTTACCTTAGACTATCTGTTCTTATTTTTAAGTATTATCATGTTAATGGGCTTGACTTTCAGTGCCGGATTAAGAGATACTAAGTAAATCGCGGGTATCGTATAATGGTTATTATGTCAGCCTTCCAAGCTGAAGATGGCGGTTCGATTCCGCTTACCCGCTCATAAGTGGAAAGACAGTCTCAACAGAGGCTGTTTTTCTGTTATCTAAGCCAATATTCAGAGGTTTGACCCGATTAAATTCAGCTCTCACACCCTGAGTATACTTAACAAAGGGTTTAAGTCGTAAATCCAGCGAAATCATTAACTTTTTATCACAAATTTGGAGGTTTGACCCGAGGTTTAAAATTATCTCTTTTCTTTCGGCTATGGTGCCCTTTTCAAATTTAGTTTTAACATTAGTGGCGAAGTTAAAAACCTCGTCTATTTTCTCAAAAAAGATTTTATTATTCCCCTCAATTCTGTTAATCATGAGCTCGGCAAAATCTTTTTTCTTTTCAACTTCTTTCCGGTGTTGAGCGTATTCCTCTTTAGTAATTTCATTATCCGCCCGCATATCAATCAGCCTGTGAATTTTTTCCGTGGCCTTATCATAATTTTTCCGGTGGGCTA
>CAYUEO010000006.1:0-20122 GCA_964443755.1 uncultured Gammaproteobacteria bacterium
TTTTATACTTCCTTCTGTATCAGTTCGCCTGATCAGAGCTCCCATAGCAGATACCCGATCTAGCACTTCCTGGTGAGGATGGCCAAATGAATTCCCGGCGCCAGCAGAAATAATAAAAAAGTCTGGTGACGTGCCAACTAAAAAATCCTGGCTACTACTTGTTTTTGATCCATGATGACCCGCTTTTAAAATATCTACATCTATATCCCAACCGCTATCAATTATAGCTGCTTCAACATTAGCATGATTATCACCAGTAAATAAAACATCTCCCTCTAAACAAGATAGACGAACTGTTAAAGAATTATTTTCATCTTTTTTAATTTGTAAATAATTTGAGTTCAACAATTTAAGGTTGCAATTATTGCCCAAAGAAATCTGAGCCGTGCTCTCAACTTGATAAAGATTGATATTTTTCATTTTTGCTTGTTGCCGAAAATATTCTGCAATCAATGCCCCATCTATGGTTGGACCGTATATTATATTTTGGATTCTATAACGATTAATTAACTCCACTAAACCAACCACGTGATCATCATGGTCATGACTAATGATCAAATAATCAATTTGCCTCTCAAAATATGATAAACTTTCGCCAAGACCGCGAAGTAATGAGTTGTCAGGTCCACCATCTATAACGACGACCTTCCCTTGCGTCTGAATAAGAGCGGAATCCCCTTGACCAACCATAAAAAAGGTCACAACAGCATCCTTACTATAAACCCAACTACCAATAGCCTGGGCTAATACAAAAAACAGCAGCAATAGGACTACCAGCTTTATTTTATAACCTTTTTTTAACATACGGTCATCATAACAAGACAGACCTGACTATCTAATAAATTAATTTAATATTTATTTTAAAAACAAAAACCGTCCCGATTCCGGGGACGGCCTTTGTATAATTTTCAAATCGAAAAATTTATTACCGCTGACGTAAAAATTTGTATCGAATAAATTTTATAAAAAATTATTTCTTCTTAGCGGTCTTTTTGACCGGTTTCTTGGCAACCTTCTTGGTTACTTTCTTAGCCGGTTTCTTGGCCACCTTTTTTACGGGTTTCTTGGCGACTTTCTTAGCCACCTTCTTCACCGCTTTTTTGGCAACTTTCTTTTTAATCATATTATCACCTCCTTTCTTAAAAAATAAAATCATCTCTAATAGAAATTTATTTTCTTATTTCTGAAAATAATTTCTTACTCATATTATATAACTATTAAAAATAACTAGCAATAGTTTTTTGAAATAAAAAAAATCTGATGTGTTATTTTTCACATCAGATTTTTTTCTTGATCCTTTAGTCTGACAATTTTTCCTGAAAATATTTTTTTAATTCGGAAATTTTTATTCTTTCTTGCTCCATACTATCTCTATGTCGAATCGTAACGTCTTCATTTTCTAAACTATCAAAATCTACAGTTAAACAATAAGGAGTTCCGATTTCATCTTGGCGCCGATAACGTTTACCAATATTTCCATTATCATCAAATTCTGATTTCCAAGATTGTTTCAGCTGATCATAAATATCTTTAGCTTTCTTAACTAAATCAGGCTTATTCTTCAATAAAGGAAACACCGCAATCTTAATTGGAGCTAATTTTGGAGACAATTTAAGAACTGTTCTGACTTCCTCGCCCACACCTTCCTCTTGATAAGCTTCATTTAATATTGCCAAAAAAGTTCTGCCGACACCAGCTGATGTTTCTACTACATGGGGCACAAAACGCTCGTTGTTAACTGGATCTAAATAATCTAATTTCGTTCCGGAAAAATTACTATGCTGAGTTAAATCATAATTTCCTCTCGCATGCACCCCTTCTAATTCCTTAAAGCCAAAAGGAAAATTATATTCTATATCAAAAGCTGCTTTGGCATAAAAAACTAAATTTTCATGTTCATGCCATCTTAGATTCTCTTCCTTTATCCCCAGATCTAAATAAAATTTCCAGCGCAACTCTTTCCACTGTGCAAAATATTTTTCATCATCTCCAGGCTTAACAAAATATTGCATCTCCATCTGTTCAAATTCCCGAGTCCTAAAAATAAACTGACGGGCAGTAATCTCGTTTCTAAAAGCTTTACCGATTTGAGCAATGCCAAAAGGAATTTTGACCCGAGCAGTGTCAAC
Organism: uncultured Gammaproteobacteria bacterium; assembly: GCA_964443755.1. GTDB lineage: Bacteria > Patescibacteriota > Patescibacteriia > Patescibacteriales > UBA12465 > UBA12465. Next base: position 2,130 of record CAYUEO010000006.1, read on the forward strand.
AACATTTTTAAAATTTACATATATACCCTGACAAGTTTCTCCGCGCAAATATGTGGGCTCCTTAGACCAGTCACCAGTAAAATTTCCCAGATTAGACTGCACTAGTAAATTAAACTTCTTGCCTGCTGTAAAATCAGTCACTCCACAGACCGGGCACTTTATTTTATCGCGGTTCTTGTCAAAAATATTATTTATTTCCTCCTCGGACATTTTTTCATCAGCAAAAATACCGGCCTCCTCAAGTAAAGAGTCTAACCGCAAACGACTATGACATTTACGACATTCCGTTAAAGGATCAGAAAAGCCTTTAACGTGGCCAGAGGCTTCCCATATTTTTGGACTCATAAATATTGCCGAGTCCAAACCCTCAACATCATCTCTTAGCTGTGTCATGGCCTTCCACCATTCTTTTTTAATATTATTAGCTAACTCTACTCCGTAAGGACCAAAATCATAAACAGCAGTAAAGCCATCATATATTTCCGAAGAGGGAAAAATAAAACCACGTCTTTTAGCCAAAGAAACTATTTTTTCAAGCTGTTTGTCATTATTATTTTTCATATATATTTTTTACATCTCCTTTAACGCCTCGATCCCCAACAAAGCAAAACCGTTATCAAGGACCTGAATAATCGCTTTAATCAGAGTTATCCGAGCTAAACGCACATTCGGCTCAGCCTTAAGTATGTTTACCCCGTGATAATAGTCGTTACTCATTTGAACTAACTCAAAAAGATATTTAGTTATCTCACTGGGGTTATAGTTCTGACGAGCTAACCAAACTATTTTAGGATATTTTGCAATTTTTATTAATAGCTCTCTTTCCTTTCTTTCAACTAATAAGCTCGGGTCAAGTTTTTGCAATTTAAAACTGAAACCATTTTTACGGATAATACTAGAAAGTCTAGCGTACCCATACTCTAAGTAGCACGACGTATACCCGTCAAAACGCAAAGCTTCATCAATATTAAAGGTAATAGTTTTATCCGGACTAACTTTAAGCATTTCAAATTTAATAGTAGCGATAGTTAGGGTTTTAGCTACTGCCGCTATTTTTGACTTTGACCAATCCTTATGCCTTTCGACCGTTTCCTCTACCGCTTTTTGATAAACTTTGTCTCGAAGCTCTTGATAAGTAATAACATTTCCTGTGCGAGAAGCCATCATGCCCTCTGGCAGGGTCACAAAATCATAAGATAACTGCAAACATTTCCTAGTCTCACCGCTTAGTTCTAAGAGTTTAAATAATTGTTTAAAGTATAAAGCCTGTCTAATATCAACAACATATACAGACTCATCTAGATTATACTTTTCAAACTTAAGTCCAGCTAACGCTAAATCGGCAACCGGATACAAGGCGGTCCCATCAGAACGAATTATTGGCAGCACTCCCAAACCATATTTTTCTAAATCAGCGATTATCGCTCCCTGACTCAACTTTAAAATTCCCCTCTCTTTGAGATCTGCAACAATTTGCAACCCCCGATCTGTCACCTGACTTTCATAAAATGTGTCCTTAAATCTTACTCCCAGCTCATCATATATTTTGTCAAAATAATTAATACTCCACAGACGAGTTTCTTTCCAGGTTTGATAATTATCCCCTAAGCGACTTTCAATCTGCTTCATGATCTTAACTACTTCTTCTTTTTTAGAAGGATCAGCAGCCAAGCTTTTACTAGCCTCAGCGTAACACTGGCCCAATAAATAACCTTTAGGCTCTGGACGATTTTGATATTCAGGGTTATTAATCCAAAACCAAATAGTCTTAGCTACGTGAATACCAAAATCATTTATATAAGATACGGGGATTGTATCGTAACCGCTAGCAGACATAAGACGACTAATAGTATCACCGTATGAAATATTTCGCATGTGACCGACATGATATTCTTTATGAGTATTGCCGTTAGAGTATTCAATCATAACTTTCTTACCAGCACCTACATCATTACTACCATAGCGTCCTTTTAGTCTGCCGACTTCTCCTAAAACATGCTGAGCCAAAAAACCCGGATCAATGAAAAAATTTAAATAAGGACCCTTGGGCTCAACTAGACTAAAATATCCTTTTAGTTCTTCGCTTGTTAAAGCAACCTGAGCTAGCTCCTCTGCAACTTTAACTGGAGATGACGCCTGATTTTTAGCTATCTCAAAACAAGCCAAGCTTAAGTCGCCCATCTCCATTTTTGGAGGGTAGCTAAAATCTGCTTTAGATAAGTTTAAAACAGCAGCAATTTTAGATTTTATTTCCTCAAGTATCATATGATCTTTATTTCGTCTTTTAACGTATAATTCTGATAAACTGGCGCTTACCTCTTGATATAACTGTATCCATCTTTAGACTTAATTCTAGCTTAGGGTCTTTTATAACAATATGGTTGCCACCTTCTTGGATTTTAATGGCCCCTTGTTCAATTAAGCGCCGTCCTTCATTTTTTGATTCAGCTAATCCTACCTCTACTAACAGATCAACAATATTATATCTATCATTTTTAGCCTGCCAAGTTTCTATCTCTTCTGGGGCTTCTTTCTTTTGAAAAGTATTAATAAACTTATTTTGAGCAGCATCGGCCTCGTCTGAACCGTGATTAATTTTAGTAATCTCCCAGGCTAATCGAGCCTTTAAATTACGAGGATTTTCCCCTTGCTCTAAACTACTAGCAATCTGCTTTAATTCCTCAGCTGACACTGCAGTGCAAAGTTCAAAGGCGGAATTAATAACATCGTCTGGCCATGACATGACTTTCCCGTATATGTCGTCAGGGCTATTATCTAAAAATACAGCGTTACCTTCACTTTTTCCCATTTTTTGACCTTTCGAGTCAACCAACAGCTTCATAGTTAGGACAAATTTTTCTTTTCCCTTAACAGATTTAAGTAAATCTCGTCCACACATCATATTAAACATCTGATCATTCCCTCCCACCTCTAAGTCGACTTCCATAGCTAAGCTATCGTTAGCTTGAGCTAGGGGATATAAAAATTCATGCAGGTAAATTGGTTTTTCATCCTTTATTCTAGCCTGAAACATATCCCTTTGAATCATCTGTTGGACAGTAAACAACGAAGACAGGTTGATTAAATCAGAAAAGTTCAATTTTTTATTCCAAGAACTGTTATGCAGCATCTGAGCCGGATTTTCTCCTGTAAAATTAAGATAAGCGGAGGCTTGTTTCTTGTAGTTACGAGCATTGTTTTTTATTTCTTCTTCAGTTAGTTGACGACGAGAAGCTTTCTTATCAGTTGGGTCACCGATAAGACCAGTAAAATCTCCCACTAAAAAAATAACTTCATGTCCTAAGGCCTGAAATTGGGCTAATTTCCTAAGAGCGATAGAATTTCCTATATGAAGAGCAGGAGCCGTAGGATCAAATCCACAATACAAACGAATCCTTTCCCCACTCGATAATTTTTTAATTAGCAGCTCCTTACTGGGATAAATCTGTTCTACGCCCCGATTTACTAGCTCAAGTATCTTACTTTTATCATTTACAACTTCTGACATACATTAATATAGCCTTTTTCATTTGGCATTAAAAGGTAATTTATGTTATAATCCTAACAGACTTTTCTATTTTTTTCAATTAATTTTAAGTAAATAATAACGCGAATATGTTCTCTTACCGCACTTTGTTCAAACAAGCCTGGTTAATTACTTGGCGCCATAAATATCTCTGGTTTTTTGGCCTGTTCGCTGCTGTCGTAGCTGGGGGCGGATCATGGGAGTATCAAATATTCTCACAAAGTCTAAATAATGGTCTCATTGAGGGGTCATATTTAAGATTAGCCAATATTCAGGCCTTAGGAGAATTAACACAAAGTTTTTGGTACGGTTTAGGGGATTTGTTAACCTATGATATTTGGACAATACTAAGCGCTATATCTTTAATCATCCTCACTGTTTCCTTAATAGCCTTCGCTTTGTGGCTGTCTATATCTTCACAAGCAGCTTTAGTAAGTGAAACTAAAAAATTACTTAACCCCAAGAAGAAAAACCAAGATTTAAGTATTAGAACAGGACTAACACACGGCCATAGTCATTTCTGGTCTCTGGCTGGTCTTAATATATTAATTAAATTCCTGGTAACCCTGGCTTTTTTTATCATGAGCTTACCGCTTCTATTTATGTCTTGGAGGGAGACTGATTTACTGGCCGCCATATACGTTATATTATTTGTCATTTTTATACCAGTAGCTGTCAGTCTGTCATTGATAATCAAGTTTGCTATTGCCTACCGTGTACTTGATGATAAATCTGCGCTCATAGCTCTTGAGAAAGGCGAGTTATTATTTAGAAAAAATTGGCTCATAAGCCTTGAAGCAGCTATTATTTTGTTTATCATAAACTTTGTAGCTAGCTTAATTCTACTTGTGGTTTTATCTCTTTTCTTCTTGCCAATATTTACTGTATCTCTTTTGTTAAGCGCCACTTGGCTGTCTTACACAATTTTGTTCCTAGCTATTATTCTAGTAGTTATGTTTGGCTCATCTTTAACAGCTTTTCAAATCTCCGCTTGGACTAATCTATTTCTCAGTCTGACTGAAAAGGGCGGACAAGCAAAATTAGAAAGACTGTTTAATAAACAATCTTCTTAAAAAAATTTACTTAACTACTCTAAGTAAAAACCGGAACTTATGATCATATGAGCGATTTCGCATCAATAAAAAATTTGACTAATCCGACCGATGACGAAGAAAGCGTCGCCGGTCGTTTTGCTATAAAGCAGGAAGAGATTAAGCTCAAAGAAATAGAACGTGAAACTAAAAATCGCGCTGATTTATTAGACCTAGATTACGCCTCTTTAATTAGATTTCCTTTAAGTCCAGAAGCCCTCTCTCTGGTCCCTGAAGAAAAAGCTCGTCTTCTAAAAGCTATACCGTTTTACTATGACGGAAATAATATCAGACTAGGTTGCGTGGAGCCAACTGAAGAAGTAGCTGAATTAATGGCCGAACTTAAAGAAAAACTTTTCTCGGATATTAAGCTTTATTTAATATCAGATCACAGTTTTGCGTATGCCCTGGATGCCTATAAGTCAGTTCCTAAAATAAAAAAAGCTGAAGGAGGTGTGGATATAACTGAGGAGGGCTTAGAGAAATTTAAAGCTGCTATATCAAGCTATAAAAATCTTGGTGAAGAAATAAACCAGGTAAGTATTACTGATATCATCACCTTAATTCTAGCTACCGCTTTAAAGGTTCACGCTAGTGATATCCATATCGAAGCAGAGGAAAAGGGTGTAGCTATCAGAATTAGAATTGACGGTGTTTTACAAGAAGCAGCAGTAATTGATAAAGATAAATGGCAGCGCATAATTTCCAGACTTAAAATTTTATCTAAGGTTAAAATTAACATTAACGATAAGCCCCAAGACGGTCGTTTCACGATTCGTTTATCTACTAAGAAGATTGAAGTTCGATGCTCTTTCTTGCCAACTGCTTTTGGAGAGAGCGTGGTTATGCGTTTACTAGATTCAGCCGCAGCTTCTGTCCAATTTTCTGATTTAGGAATTCGTCAAGAAGTCAGACCGATTTTAGAAAGAGAGATTTCTAAGCCGAATGGATTAATTCTTACCGTTGGACCAACTGGATCTGGTAAAACCACAACTTTATACTCTGTTCTGAACCAACTCAATAAACCAGGAACAAAAATAATTACCCTCGAAGATCCGATTGAGTATCAACTACAAGGCATCAACCAAAGCCAGGTAGATGCTAAAAAAGGTTATACTTTTTCTTCAGGACTAAGATCAATTTTGCGACAAGATCCGAACATTGTCATGGTGGGAGAAATACGTGATTTAGAGACAGCTGAAATTGCCGTTCAATCTTCTTTAACAGGTCATTTGGTTTTATCCACTCTTCACACTAATGATTCAGCTGGCACAATTCCTAGATTAATTGATATCGGAGTAAAGCCCTATTTTTTAGTACCATCCATTAATGCTATTATCGGCCAACGTTTGGTTCGTAAATTATGTCCAGATTGTCGCCGCGTTCATACGCTAAGCCAAGAAGAAACTGAGCAAGTGGGTAAAATACTCGGTGTCATATCTCCTAAGGCTGGTATAGATGTTCCCGCTGTTTTACCTGAGATTTTTGAAGCCGGACCGGGTTGTGATACTTGTAATGGGATTGGTTACAAGGGACGTATAGGTATATATGAAATATTTACCCTCAACGATAAAATAAAACAACTAACTATTGACCAAGCTCCGTCATTTAAAATTCTGCAACAAGCTGTAGAAGATGGCATGATAACTATGTTACAAGATGGAGTTTTGAAAGCTATTGAAGGAGTAACATCACTGGCAGAAGTTTATCGAGTTATCGGTAATTTTGATTACATTAACGAGCTCTATGACGTGGTTATTTCTCAGACTATGGGTCGTGGAGTTAAGATAGATTCTGAAAGCATGGCTCAAGCCTCAGAACTCAGTCGTGATCTAAGCTTAATTCCTAATGCCGCTAAAGATATACCCAGCAGTCAGTTAATTAATCTGGTCATGGCTCTTGGGGCTGCCACTGATGCTGGAGATATACACATCGAACCGACAGACAAAGATGTCAAAGTTAGATTCCGTATTGATGGCGTTTTACAAGATATAGTCAGTCTGCCAAAAACTAGTTACCTGCCACTTCTGGCAGAAATAAAAATATTAGCCGGCGCCCCAACAAATATCAAGCGGGCCACATTCGATGGGCGCTTCACTATTTACTTGCCAGATAGAAAAATTGATTGCCGTCTTTCGATTATAGTTGGAGGATACGGCGAAACAATAGTAGTTCGACTTTTATCTACGTCTGCATCTAATTTAAACATGGAAAAACTAGGCATCACCTCTACTTCTTACGATGCCTTGCAAAATGCCATGAAGAAAACCCGAGGCATAATTATTACGACCGGTCCGACCGGTTCCGGTAAAACCACAACTTTATACAGCATCCTTAACGAACTTAATAAACCTGATGTCAAAATTATCACTGTCGAAGATCCAATTGAATATCAATTAACTGGAGTAATGCAAACTCAAATTGACGAAGAAAGAGGTTATAGTTTCGCTTCAGCTATGAGATCACTTTTAAGGCAGAATCCGAATATCATGATGATTGGAGAAATTCGAGATAGCGAAACAGCTAAAATAGCCATGGAAGCTTCCATGACCGGCCATCTCGTCTTATCAACTATTCATGCCAACAATGCCGCTGGTGCTATTTCACGTTTTGTAGGCTTAGGTTTAGACAGACAGACTCTGGCGAATGCTATCGATTTTACAATCGGACAGCGCTTAGTGCGTCGTCTCTGCCCGCACTGCAAAGTTAAGACGGAAATTTCTCCTGAAGATATGTTAAAAGTAAAAGATATTCTATCTCACATCAGTAACCCTAATGTACAGATTCCGGATGAGATATCTTTCTATAAACCAGTAGGCTGCGATAAATGTGCTCAAATAGGTTATAAGGGTCGACTGGGATTGTATGAGGCAATCAGCATGGAGCCTAGTATACAAAAACTTATTCAAACTGAAAACGTCACTGACGTAGAGATTGAAGCAGCCGCTATCTTAAACGGCACAGTAACAATGCTCCAAGATGGTATTTTAAAGGCCATCACCGGAGACACCAGTCTTGAAGAGGTCTTCCGAGTTATCTAAATATTTATATGATTGAAAAAAAATTATTATCTACTCTAAAAGACAACTATAAATCAAACGAAGCTGACAGGCGAGAGATAGGCGCCGCAGCTAACGGAGTTCTTTTTGATGCCAAAAAAACTATATTCGCTATTCAAAAAAATAATTTCAAAGAAGCGGCTGTAAAGCTCGCTGCCATAGAAACTGCCTTAGTGAGCTTAGAAAAACGTTTCGGATTCGAGAGATTACGCAAAGAGGGTAGCTATAAAGCAGCTGCGGAAGAGTACGTAGAGGCTAGAACCTTCTTTGATATTATTAAGAAGAAAAAAATAACCGCAGTCACCAACGTTTATCTCGATTATGAAAGCTATCTAGGTGGCGTTTGCGATCTAATAGGAGAGCTAGTCAGATACGCCACTAACAGAGCAGCTGCCGGAAAGTTTAATGAGGTAGCTAAAATAAAAAAAATTGCCGATGATATTATGGCTCAATTAGTAGATTTCGATTTGACTGGATATCTCAGAACAAAATATGACCAAGCCAGGGGTCACTTACGTAAGCTAGAGCAAATGTCTTACGAAATAAGAATACGCGGAAAAAAGTAAATTAAAACTTCAACACTAGCTGCTTATGGTTATTGCAATTATCTCTGATACTCACGACAATATACCCAATCTCAAAAAATGTTTAAACTGGTGTTTGAGCCATGAAGTAGAGAAAATATTTTTTTGCGGCGACATCACAACTGAAGAGACTCTTTATTTATTAGCAAAAAAATTCCGAGGAGAAATATTTTTAACTAATGGAAATGCAGACCTTTTCGACGCCAAAAAAATTACTAATTTGAAAAATGTAAACTATCAAGCAGAAGTTGGGCTGATAAAGATAGGGGACATGAGAATCGGCTTCTGTCATGAGCCTCAAAAAATAAAACGAGTATTATCGTTATCTCCAGTGCCACCTCACTTTATCTTTTATGGCCATACTCATACTCCTTGGATAGAAAAGCAAGGTTCAGTAAACATCATAAACCCTGGAAATCTAGCCGGCACCTTTCATCAAGCAACCTTCGCAGTACTTGATACATCTAACAAAAAACTGGAACTAAAAATATTAGCTGATCTTTAAAAATTCCCTCTTCAGAGGGAATTTTATTTTATAAGATTTTTTTCAAATACTTACCAGTATAACTCTCCTTAACTTTAGCAATATCAGGCGGCGTCCCTGCTCCGACCAAGTATCCTCCAGCGCTACCTCCCTCTGGTCCTAAATCGATAACCCAATCAACTGACTTGATAACATCTAAATTATGCTCAATTATTAACACCGTATTACCCTGATCAACCAACATATTCAAAACCTTCAACAGACGATCAATATCAGCAAAGTGTAATCCAGTAGTTGGTTCATCAAGTATATATAAAGTTTTTCCAGTAGCTCGTCTAGATAATTCAGTGGCTAATTTAATGCGCTGAGCTTCTCCACCAGAGAACGTTGTCGCACTTTGCCCTAACTTAATATAACCTAACCCAACTTCATCTAGGGTTTTTAGTTTCTGACTAATAGCGGAGTGGTCTTTAAAGAATATTTTTGCCTCAGAAACAGTCATTTCTAAAACTTCTGAAATATCTTTCCCTTGATATTGAACATCTAGAACTTTTGTCTGGAACTTACGACCACCACATACTTCACAACCCAAATAAACATCTGACAAGAACTGCATCTCTACCTTTATTACTCCATCACCAGAACAGTTTTCACATCTGCCACCCGGAACATTAAAAGAAAAATGTCCTGCCCCTAATCCCTTAACACGAGCTTCGGGTAGGCCGGAAAACAGATCACGAATATAAGTAAATAAACCGGTATACGTAGCTGGATTAGACCGCGGCGTCCGGCCAATTGGCGATTGATCAATATCTATAACTTTATCTATAAACTCTAAACCGGTCAGCTCTTGGTATGCTCCTGGCTCAGTCTTAGCTCGATAAAATTTACGATTTAAAGCATTGGCTAAAATATCACTCATTAATGTTGACTTACCTGATCCAGAAACACCGGTAATAGCAACTAATTTACCTAACGGTATTTCAACTGTAATGTTTTTTAGGTTATGCTCAGTGGCCCCCTTAATTTTTATAGACTTCCCACTACCTAAACGAAAATTCGCCGACTTTTTAATAGCTTTCTTGCCAGACAAATATAAACCAGTTAAAGAATCTGGAACATTAAATATTCCTTCAGGAGCTCCGGTATAGAGAACTTTCCCTCCCTCATCACCAGCTCCAGGCCCAATATCTATTAACCAATCAGCAGCCAACATTGTAGTAGCATCATGCTCGACTACTAAAACTGTATTACCGTTGTCACGGAGCTTCTTTAAGGTTTCAATTAATTTATCATTATCTCTCTGATGCAAACCTATAGATGGTTCATCTAAAACATAAAGCACACCACTTAAAGTTGAACCTACTTGGGAAGCTAGTCTAATACGCTGAGCTTCTCCTCCTGATAAAGTGGCTGCTGATCTGCTTAAAGTTAGATAACTTAAGCCCACATTAGAAAGAAAAACTAAATTTTTTAGAATTTCTTTAATAATAGGCTCCATGACAGAAGTCTGTCCGTTTAATAAAGCTGAGTTAGTTAGCCAGGATTCAAAAAGCAGTTTTAAATCTTCAAGACTCTTGTCGGTAACATCAATGATTGAAACATCACTTATTTTAACAGCTAGAGATTCCGGTTTTAACCGAGCTCCAAGGCACGATGAACATACCGCCGCTCTCATAACTTTTTCTATTTCCTGTTTAACAAAGCTCGATTTAGTCTCTTTGTATTTATCATTAAGTCTAGATAATAAACCAGGAAACTCAATATCACCCGACAAAATCAAATTTTTATGAATCGGGGCCAAATCTTTAATAGCTAAGCGCAGGTCAAAACTATTTCTTGAAGCTAAGGCCTCTAGTTCATCTAACAAGCCACTTGCGCTTAAATTAGCGTGTGACAGGGGCTTAATAGCACCTTCAGAAATACTAAGGTTCTTATTAAAAACTAACTCAGGATCTATTTCAGACTGTGTTCCTAAGCCACCACAGTCCGGGCAAGCTCCTCTGGCTGAGTTAAAAGAAAAGTCACGTGGTTCAAGTTCTGTTCTGCGACATTCGCATGATTGGCACACAAAAAAACTTTCTCTTTTTAGAACCTTACTTTCACGACCACGAATGAGTTTGACTGTTTTTTTCTGTTCTGAACCCTTCTTCATTTTACGGCCGCACTTTAAACAATAAGGCTGGCCAGTTCTAGCATATAAAAGACGTAGGTAATCATATATTTCCGTAATAGTACCAACTGTCGACCGAGGGTTGTGCCCCACAGTGCGTTGATCTATAGAAATAGCCGGAGACAGCCCCTCGACTAAATCAACATCGGGCTTATCCATTAAACCAACAAACTGCCTCGCGTATGAAGAAAGCGATTCAACGTAACGCCTTTGACCCTCAGCATAAATAGTATCAAAAGCTAAAGATGACTTGCCTGATCCAGATAAACCAGTAATCACCACTAACTGGTCACGAGGAATATCTAAGCTTACGTTCTTGAGATTATTAGTTCTAGCTCCTTTAATTCTGATCACGTTTCCTTCCATAGGGCGTTAATTTAAAATTAATGTCGCAGATATTATAGCGGAAGCGAACCAAAAAAACAAGGCTAAAGTATAGGAAAGAATAATTTCATAAAAAATATAACTGTCCTGTCAAAAAAAGTTATTTTTGAATTAGCAGCTGAAAAATCAACCGAGGCGACCTGCCACGTTTCAATTATCTTCTGTAAATCAGCTACCAACTTTTTCTGCCTGAAAAAAACTCCCACTTCGATATTCCAGTTAAACGAAAGAACATCCATATTTTGAGAACCAATCACACCTTCCTCGTCATCAATCAACATTATTTTGGCATGATTCATTACTGGCAAAATATAAAACTTCACTCCCACTTCAGTTAGCCTACAAGCATTTAAGTAATTAACCTTATTTAATATTTTAATATCAGTATCATTAGGGATCATTATTCTCACATCCACGCCCCTTTTAACGGCGCCGTCTAAAAGTCCCATCAACCAGCGAGGTGGCAGTAGATAGGGAGTCACAAGAGTGATAGACTTTTTAGCTTTAATTAAACTGCGACGATAATAGTCATTCAAACGATACTTACTTTTTGTGCCTGGCAGATTATCAGTGATCCATGATTTAATTCTAGGAACCACAGAACGACGACGGTGTTTAAGTATGGTTTCTTTTTTCCCTCCCACCATCTCATAGGCATAAGCAAAGGAACGAAGGGTCGGCACAATAATCCGGCCCCGTAGTTCTATTTGCAGATCAAACCAATGACGTGTTTCCTCTACTATATTAACGCCACCCAAGAAAGCCACTTTATTATCAATAATAAGTATCTTACGATGAGTTCTTCTAAACCACCGACTAAAATAAAAAAACTCAGCTCCGGCCTCTCTTAATCTATCAACGGCATCGCTGCCTAGAGAGAAACTGCCATAAATATCTGCTATCACCACAACTTCAACCCCAGACCTAGCTTTATCCTCCAAGATCCCTAAAAAATCATGCGTCTTCTTGGTGTCATCAAGAAAAGTGTACATCTCAATATATATTGAGCTAGTTGCTTCAGACAAGGCCTTAAGCATTCCATCCCAAGCTTTGTGCGAAGTTGTGTATAGACGATATTTCATATTTAATCTTGCGCCTGTTGTTGGCGCCACATAGCTGAATAAAGAGAAGCATTTTTAATAAGCTCTTGATGAGAACCGCTTTCAATTATTTTACCCTTTTCTAGAACATGAATCACATCAGCTCCAGATACTGTCGATAAACGATGGGCAATAAGAATAATAATCATGTCTTTATTTTTTCTACTAACCGCCTCAATCGTTTGAGTAATTTTCTTTTCGGTCAAAGAATCAAGACTAGAAGTAGCCTCATCAAATATAATCAACTGCGGTTTTCTCAGTAAGGCCCGAGCAATTGCCAGGCGCTGTTTTTCGCCGCCTGATAATTTTAATCCTCCTTCACCAATGCGACTATCTAAACCTAATTCACTTTTATCTACTATGTCTAAAATTTCTGCTTGCTCAAGAGCTAGCAAGCACTCTTCGTCAGTCGCTTCCGGACGAATAAAAAGTAAATTTTCCCTAATAGTGCCAGCAAACAATTGAGTGTCTTGAGAAACGTAACCAATGTTTTTACGCCAAGCCTCTATATCTACACTAGAGGCATCTAAATCATTAATTAAAACCAAACCGCTTTGAGGTCGATAAAGACCAACTAGTAATTTGATAATTGTTGACTTACCTGATCCTGACAACCCCGCTAAGGCTAATACTTGTCCTCTGCTGGCTTGGAAAGAAATGTCTTTTAAGGCACTACCGCTTTCTTCTCCGTAACTAAAAGAAACATTTTTAAAGGAAACGCTATTTAACATTTCAACGGCAACTGGATGACTGGGCCTGGCTTCTGGTTCTTGATTAAAGACTGCCTGAGCAATCTCTAAACTAGCCGAAGCTTCTTGATACTGAGCTACTACATTACCTAACTCATACAAGGGAGAAAAAACCGCAAACGAATAGAACATGAGAGTAAAAAACTCTCCCAGACTAATCTGTCCCGTATAAATTAACCACAACATTAATAATAGTAGAGCTGAACGAGTGGCATTAACCATGGTCCCTTGTATGAAACTAAGAGTCCTAATTAAAGTAATTTTTTTAAGCTCTAATCCTAATATTTTTTCATTGACCGCATTAAGTCTAGTCGTCTCTTGTTTCTCGAGGCCCAAGCTTTTAACAAGCTCCACATTTCTTAAAGTCTCAGTCGTGGAACCTGATAGACTGGCTGTTTCAGAAACTATCTTCTGACTGGCAGAACGTACTTTTCTACTAATTGCAAAAGTAGTTAGGCCAAGCAAAGGGATAATAGCTAGATAGACTAAACCAATTAACCAATGAACATACAGGGCATAAGCTATGACTAGTCCCATGCCCAAAACTGACAAAAAGATGATATTTACAAGACTAGCAATAAACTTTTGAGCATCATTACGTGCTTTATCAGCTTTTTGTAATAACTCTCCCGATCTCTGATCTTCAAAAATACGATAAGGCAAAGAAAATGCGTGCTCTATCATATCAGCATATAAAGCAGTGCCCACCTTTTGTGACATAGAGCTCACATAGTAATCTTGAAAGTTTTTTGCTAGGCGAGAAATTAAGGCCGCTAGTACACCGGCTAATAGCAGCCAGCCCACTCCGCTAATAAACTGGGATTGGTTTATTTCGCCAAAACTTGTAGCGTAATTGTCGATAATCAAACGGAAAATTTGCGGATCAAGTAAAGAAAAGACCTGATTAACAGCGGCCAAGACTAAGGCGCCAGCTAACGTCTTCTTGTATTTCTTTATATATGTAAGTAGCAACCTCATAATTAATAAATGATAGACCTAACCTGAGAGATAATCATAGCAAAAAAATACTCCTGAGTCCATCCAATTGTTACTTTTTTTACCAGCCGCCGTCTGATATAATAGATAATAAGATTATGGCCAAAACCTTAGAATCGTCACTCGAACTAGATCTAGTAAACGAGGCTCAAAACGGAAACTCTTCCGCATTCGGGCAGCTTTATGACGCGCACATCAAAAAAATATATGACTTCATATATTATAAAACAATGCATAAAGATATAGCCGAAGATATTACCAGTGACGTATTTATGAAAGCTTGGCGAAATATTAACCAGTTTAGCGGAGATTCATTCACTGCCTGGTTATATAAAATAGCCAGAAATTCTGTAATTGATTATTACCGGAGTCGTAAAAATCTTATCAATATTGAGGACTGCTGGGATTTAGAGAGCGGTAATGATCTGCTAGCTAGCTTAGACCAGACAATTAAAGCGGAGGAAATTAAAAAAGCTATGCAAGATCTAAAAAGCCGTGATCGAGAAATAATTATCATGCGTATTTGGCAAGATCTAAGTTTTAAAGAAATTGCTGAATGCCTGGGGCAAAACGAAGGCGCAGTAAAAATGGCTTTTGGAAGAGCAATATCTCGCCTAAAAACAAAGGTGCCGCTCAGTATATTTATTTTATGGCCCTATCTATTGTCACTAAGCAATAAATAACAAATATATGACTACCTCAGAGCTCAACCGAATTCTACTCGAACTGTACGCCCTAGAACCAGAATTGAAAAATCACGAAACAGCCCTTAAAGATTTGATACTAAAAATGTCTGATTTAAAACCAGACACTAAATTCGATCCTGCTTTTGCTGCTCGACTTAAAGCTGAAATTGAGGCCGACCAACATCAAAAAAAACAAATAATTAATTTTAATTTTATGAATAAGAAAATCTACTGGGCCACCGGATCATTAGCCGTCACAGCTGTATTGATATTTGTGTTTACGAGCCTGATGAGTCCTGGACTTATAGGTCCAAAATATAATTGGCCCTCAGAAACAATCAGTCAACTACCAGCCGGAGCTTTCGGTAATCTAGCTTCCTTAAACAATCTGTCTCAAGAGGCAAGCGGTAGTACAGTTGCACCTATGGGTCTGGGTGGAGGGGGTTCTGAAGGTGCCGCTCTAGCGACACGATCTGCTGGTGGGGATATGGCCGAACAAAAAATGATGATTATGCCATATAATAATTATACCTACAAATACGTTGGTGATGATTTAGAACTATCTGAGTCACAAGGATCCGTCTATCGCCGCATCAAGGGTGATGGACAATCAGGCCGAGCTCTGGCTAATTTAATTGGCGGTTTAAACATCGCCGAAGTCGACTTAGGTACATTCAGTAATCTCAAGGCGACCAACTTGTCTTTAATGGAAGATAAGGAAATGGGTCTAATGGTCAGCCTAGATTTTAACGAAGATAATATTTTTATCTCAGAAAATTGGGAAAGATGGCAAATAGCTGAGCGCAATAACTGTGCTGGCGATCAAGCATGTTGGGACAGATGGCGGATGAAAATTGAAGATGTGCCAGCTGACTCCAGCCTAATCTCAATGGCCAATAGCTTCTTAAGACAACATAATGTTAATCTAGAACATTACGGAGAGCCTATAGTCGACAATAACTGGAGAGAAATGTACATCCAGGCAACTGATAAAAATAATTTCTACATTCCTGAATACTCCACCGTTATTTACCCCCTTCTTATCAACGACAAACCTGTTCGCGATCAAAGCGGATCGTACAGTGGCTTGCGGGTAACTATTAACTTACTTCGCAACGCCGCTTCTGGTCTAAGTGGATTATCTCCATATCGATATGAATCTTCCTCTTACCAACTAGAAACAGATGCTCAGAAAATCATCGCAGTCGCAGAGAAGGGCGGTTGGAATCGTGGTTGGTTTGGTGGGTCTGAGAATGTTCGCACTCTTAGCTTAGGCACTCCGGAAAAATCTCTAATTCACATGTGGCAATATAGTAACGGCAAGAGCAGTGAATTAATGGTACCGGCTTTAATTTTCCCTGTTTTGGACCAACCAAATGATGGCAGCTACTACGGCGCAAAATATATTACCGTCCCTCTGGCTCAAGAAATGTTAAATGATTTGAATAAAGATCAACAAGATTTACCGATTCCCGTTGATGGACGTGGTGGAGACGACAAACTCATTATTATGGAATCAGCAGATATAGAAACCACCGATACTGAGTTAGTGCCAGTAGAGAATGCTCCTCAGCTTCTAATTGAATCCCGCTAGAAGTAGAGGATATTAAAAACAGCTCTGTCATAAGAGCTGTTTTTTGATATTTAATATAGACAAGACTAGTTGTAATCAGGTAAAGTAAAGATAATTATGTCTATTATATTTTCATTAAGCATCCTGGTCAGCTTATTTTTACTATTAAGTTTTGCGGCTGACCAAGTAGCTAAAAATCTTAGAGTTATAGCTGTTAAACTAGGACTACCCATATTTCTGCTGGGCCTTGTTTTGGGCCTGTTCACTTCCTTCCCTGAAGGAGCTATCGCCATCAACGCCATGATAAACGGAGTTCAGGGCTTATCAATAGGAAATCTGTTCGGTGGTGTAGTGGTTATGTTTTCTTTAGTTCTAGGTATTGGAGTAATTCTAAACAAAGAAATAACTAACGATGGACGACTGAGTTTTTTGGCACTTTGCTTTGCCTATATACTGCTACCTTTTTTTCTGGCCATTAAAGGCAATCTGAACTATATAGATGGCATATTATTAATTGTGCTCTACTTTTTTCTACTAGCCAGACTATATCAAGCCAACCACCAAATGTTTCATTTTAAAATAGCCTTAGTTAGTGAAACGAAAGTGATTAAAGAAACACTGCTGGTTGTAGGAGGAATAATTGCTATACTTTTGTCTTCTCATTATATTATAGAAATAACCGGCACGCTTTTAAAACAGTATAACTTGTCACCCTTCCTAATCGGTCTGATTTTCTTTCCTCTAGGCACTAACCTACCCGAACTAACAGTGGCTATCGCATCCTGGCGCCGCAAAGACAAGGAATTATCTTTCAGTAATTTATTAGGCTCAGCAGTTGCCAACACTTTAATAGTTGGCGCTTTAGTAACTATAAAAACTTATTCTTTCAGTCAAAATTATAATTACCTAGTCACTTTCTTATTTATGGCTGTTCTAGCTGTAACTATGATGGTGTTCTATCGTAGTGGGAAAAGACTCTCACGCTTAGAAGGGATAATACTAGTAGGAATATACATCTTATTTATCATTTTTCAGTTTCAGTCGGATCCCTTGAATTTATAAAGATTATTACAAAAAAAAGAACGCCTATCCGGGCGATCTTTTTTAGTTAGTAGTCCCTAGGGGAATATCGCGCTCGCTTTTTACCATAATGCAAAAAGCTCACTTGTCCTGGGTTGGCGTCCAATATGCCTGTTGGCATATTGTCCGACGCTCTCCTTTTCGCTCGGCCTTCCGTCCTCGCTCAAGAATCGCTTCCAACCTGTTCGATTCCTCCGGCTAACGCCGGCATAATAAAAACACCGCAACTTTGTTGCAGTGTTTTTATTATGTAGTCCCTAGGGGAATCGAACCCCTGTTACCAGGATGAAAGCCTGGTGTCCTAACCGTTAGACGAAGGGACCTCGTATCTATTGTCTATAAATACGAATCCTAAACTAGGATTCAAATTAATTTTATAGATAAAAAAATGGCCTGTCAACCTGGCTTAAAATAAAAAGAAATTTGTCTTTTTTTTAAAAACCTTTAGAATTAGAGGTATATGTACATACTTGGAATTGAAACTAGTTGCGATGAAACCGCTGCCTCA